>CAYWBF010000277.1:0-4074 GCA_964456085.1 uncultured Eubacteriales bacterium | reverse complement strand
GGTATATCCGGTTTTGCTATTCCTTCTGTTTCACTTGGGTCTTCCTTTAGACTGTTGAAGTTTTTTGTGATTATGCTATCTGCTACGCTGGGGCTGTTTGGATTTTGGGTTGCAGCTTTGTTTATATTAACCCATTTGGCTTCGCTAAAAAGCTATGGTATACCTTATATGTTTCCATTTGCAGCAGGTGAGATCAATGATTACAGCGATTACAAGGACTCATTATTTAGGTTCTCTTTAAGAAAAATGAAGCTGCGTCCGATTTTTGCTAATCCAGAGAATCAGAGAAGACAGCCATAGGATTGTACGAAAATTGTTTGTAAGCAAAATGATTGGATGTGATAAAAATGTTCTCAAGCAACCATAAGGTTTCCCTAAGGCAGCTTCAGGTATTGCTTGTTTTGTATGTGTTCGGCACAGGGGTTATTACCCTGCCAAAGGTTGCGGCTATATTTGCTAATCAGGACGGCTGGATAGCCGTTCTGGTGTCTACAGCCTTGGCGGCAGTGTCGGCTTATTTAATAACTGCGGTGGTGACAAAATTTTGCGGCGACAGCTTTATGAACTACTGCGCCAAGGCGCTGACAAAGCCTCTGGGGTTTTTAGTGGGGCTTCTGTTCCTCGGTAAGCTGGTAGTAAGCGTTTCGCTGGAGCTTAGCTTGTTTTCCGAAATAATAAATGAAACAATGCTGGACAAAACCCCACCTTTCATAACCTCAGCCGCACTGCTCATTGTATGTGCCTACACCGCCCAAAAAGGCTACGAAACAAGAGCACGCATTGCAGAGGTGCTTATACTTATTTTGTTCATACCTTTTTTGCTGGTTTTCCTAATGTCCCTTATAAAGCTGGACTACACAAACCTTATGCCAGTTTTATCGACTCCACCCAAAAAGATTTTATTAGGAGGAGCAAATTTAGTGGTTGCCTTTAGTGGATTGGAGCTGTTTCTTTTTGCCGGGCCTTTTATCCGAAAAAACAGAGTAGACAGTTTTCGGGGAGAGGCGTTTAAGGTTGTTATTTTTATTGGGGGGCTTCTTACACTTATAACAGCCGTTGCTATAGCAAAGTTTGGCCCCCTAGATATTAAGTGGCAGAAATGGCCTGTGCTTAAAATGATGGATTTAATTGAATTTGCCTTAATAGACCGCCAGACGGCTTTAATTATAAGCTTTTGGATAGGCTCTGTTTTCGCCATTATTAACGCTTCATTGTTCTTTTCAGGACTTTTGCTTAAGGACATAATAAAAAAAGGCTCCATGAAGCTGTATATTTGGCTTCTTGTGCCTGTGATTTTGGTTTTATCGGTAATTATTGAGTCGGCTGGGCCTTTTTATTTTATTTTTGATTATTTCTTTATGTTTGTGCTCCCGCTGGCAATTTTATTCATAAGCACCATAAGAGGGTTGGGTGGTTGCAAATGAAAGGATTTTTTAAATGGCTTGTAGTCTTGGCGGTAGTCGGGTCAATCCTTAGCGGCTGCTACGACGTGAAGGAGATTGAAAGCAACGCTCTTGTTATTGCCCTAGGTATAGACTTTGAGCCGGATAAAAAGGAGTATACTGTAACGGCAGCTGTTCCTGTAGGAGAAGGCAAGAAGGAAGCGAAAGGGGAGAAGTCTGTAAAAAAAGCAAGCGCCCCTTCCATTAAAGACGCTCTTGGCAGACTTGATGCCGAAACAAGCAAGTCCATGTATTTTGGGCAGGTGAAAATAATTGTTTTAGGGAACAAGGTGCTTAGCAACAAGGACGCATTTTTAGGGTGCGTGGATTTTTTGGAGCGGAGCAACGATATTAGCAGAAACACATTAATTCTGGCGGCAGACGGTGACGAGGAGAGCACCGCCGCAAAAATAATAGAAGGGGAAACACAGGACGAGCCAATAAGCGGCTTGTATGTGACTACCTTCTATAAAAATAATAAAGGCTCAATAGATACTACCTTTAGGTTGATTTTAGAGGAAATGGTCATTGACCTAAGAAACAGCGGCGCTGTTATTATCCCCAAAATTGACTATGACGACGAGGAAAAAACCTATAGACTTGAGGGTGCGTCTATAGTAAAGGATTTTCAAAAGGCAGGTAAGCTGGACAAGGACGCAATGCGAGGCTTTCTTCTGGCGAAGGATATACCTGCTCACCAAGCCATTTCTGTGGCCGAAACTAACGTATCCTACCAATTAAACAAAAACAAGCGCAAGCTGAATTTTTATGAGGAGGGCGGGAAGCTTCACTGTCTTGTTAATGTAAGTATTGAGGGTACGGTACAGGAGTTTACCTTTATGGGCTCATTAGTTGTGGATAAGGAAGGCTCCGAGCGAATAATTACCGCCTTGCAAAAACAGCTTTCCGAAGAAACCTCAAATACCTACGGCTATATTTACTATGACATGAAAATAGACGGACTTAAGCTAATTGACCATCTAAGGAAGTTTGACTACCCCCTATACCAGAAATATGAGGGCATAACCCCTGAGGAAATTGCTATCAGCACCACAGCCCAAGTAAAAATAAAGGATTCCAACTTCATGAATAAATTTAGCTTTTTCTGGGAAAATTTATAGTAGATAAATAAGTTCTACAATTATTTAAGGGGGAATCAAAAATGGAAAAATTTTTAGATGCAGTAAAAAGCTGGTATAAGAAGGATAGAAAAATAATAATATCCGCCGTATTTGCAGGCTGTTTAACCACAATATGCTTTGGAGCATACACGAAAATATACTCCGGCAGCATTGGCAAAGGCATTGCCGACGAGGTGATACGCTTTCATGTGTTAGCAAACAGCGACAGCGAGGCTGACCAAGCGCTTAAGCTTAAGGTAAAGGACTCCGTGCTGGAAAAATTCCGTCCCCAGCTTCAAGCCGCAGAAACTAGAGATGACGCCTTAACCTTCTTACAGGCTAACATGAGCGCCATTGAACAGTATGCAAATGAAGTGGTAAAGTCCGAAGGATATGATTACGCCGTAAAAGCATCCATGGAAAAAACAGACTTCCCTACAAAGCAGTACCTAAACACCGCCTTTCCGGCAGGGGAGTATGATGCCTTAAGAATCCAAATAGGCACAGCAGAAGGCCAAAACTGGTGGTGCGTAATGTTTCCGCCGCTATGCTTTGTAGACGTAACCAAAAAGGAAATACCCGAAAAAGAGCTGCAAATGCTAAGCACCGCTTTGACCAAGGAAGAATTTAACCTAGTCACCAAAGCCACAGATGAAAAAAACATTCCTATAAAAATTAAGTTTAAAATTGTAGAAGTATGGAACGGAAAAAAAGTTAAAGGCATAGTAAAGGATAACAAGAAGGATTTTACAATTAGATAAAGCAACATAAAAAGGAGGTGCCCATTGGCACCTCCTTTTTTACAAGAAATAATTGGTCAAATAAAGCATTACAAACCCGGGCAGCCCCAGTAGCCCAACTACAAAAACGGTTAAGTAATTAAGCCCTACATAAATGCTTGTCTGTGCAAGGAGCAGATTTACGGCGTAAATAGAAGCTCCCCCCACAACGGCACGAATAGTAAATTTAATGAGAGATTTAAGCGGCTCCGACAAGAGGAGCAGCAGAAGGAAAACTACGCACATTCCAATCATGTAAAAAATTACCTCGTTGGTCTGCATATTAGTAACCTCCTGCGTTAAGCCCCTTTTCTTTGCATTGCCCAAGGTAGAACTGGTATCGCTTATGCATGGACATAATTTGGTAAATCCAGGAATCTATAAGCAACGGGTCGGTAGCCTGCTCAAAATTGCTGTGAGCCAAGTCCAGCTCTCTTTGCAGATTTTTCAAAGCCAGCAGAATTTCCTTTTCCTCTGTCATAACCTGGGGGCGTCCTTTTTTTTCAACAACTACATCATTAGCCAGATTCATATGTATACCTCCCTATTCCGGCTTGGCGGTTCCTATGCCTGTTAATAATATAGTCATTATTTTCCAGTTTTATTCCATTATTCCAATTAATTCCATAAATTAATGTGAGTTCGACGAAATTGCAAAAACCGCAATTTCGTCGAACAAACGTGAAAATTGCTTCGCAATTTAAGCCGCTAAAGCGGCTTATTCGACTTCGT
>CAYWBF010000276.1:0-4113 GCA_964456085.1 uncultured Eubacteriales bacterium | reverse complement strand
CCCCTTCTTCGGATATTGTGGCGCAAAAACCGCCTTTACTGCTTTGTACAGAGTTTTTGGTTAAAATATGCTCAGCTAACAAACAAAAAGCTTGCATAAAAACCAAAATCTCATGCCGCATGAATAAATTTTAGCTTGCTTTTTTGCTTCGCTAAGGCACAAAAAAAGGGGCGGCGGCTTTAGCCGCCGCCCCGGGTTGCGAAGCAAAAGTTTTGCCGTGGGAAGTTCAAAAGGTTTTGCTTCTTTACAAAAAAAACAGGCAGGCGCAAGCGCCGGTATGTTGCCTTGAGCTTTCCAAGCCCCCACTCTCTCAACTAACTAAGTCCAAACATTACCGGCTTTTTGCCGCAAAAATATTTAAGGAGGGAAAAAAATGAAAATCGGTTCCCATGTTTCTATTAAAGGTGGTCTGTTGGCTGCCGCTAAGGAGGCTCAATCCTACGGGGCTAATACGTTTATGATATACACAGGGCCCCCGCAAAATGCTCGGCGCTCTAGCCTGGAGGAGTTTGTGGCTGGGTTCAAAATACAAGAGGGCAAGGAGTTTATGGCGGAAAACGGCATCGTAGACTTTGTGGTGCACGCCCCTTACCTCATCAACCTAGCCTCCTACAAGGAGGAAACCTTCGACCTAGGCAAGCGGCTTTTGCAGATCGACATAGAGCGGAGCAAAGCACTGGATTGCGAGTATATTGTTCTTCACCCCGGAGCCTATACAGAGCGTGATTTGGAGTACGGGGTTCAGAGGATTTCTGATGGTTTAAACGAGGTGCTTACCGAGGACAGCCCAATGATTCTGCTGGAAACCATGTCGGGGAAGGGCACGGAGATAGGCCGCAGCTTTTTTGAGCTGAAAATGATTATGGATAAGGTAAAGCTTAAAAATCGGCTGGGGGTATGCTTCGATACTTGTCATACCCACGACTTTGGCTACGACATTATAAACGACTTCGAGGGTGTAATGAAAAAATTCGACACCATTCTCGGTTTGGACAAGCTGCGAGTGTTTCACATTAACGGCTCGTTAAACAAGTCCGGCGCAAAAAAGGACAGACACGCAAACATCGGCGCAAAGGAGGATAACCTAAAGGGCGCTGACTACATTGGCTTTGAGGCTATCCACAGAATAGTGCACTCTAAATACGCCCAAGGTAAAAACTTAATTTTGGAAACCCCTTGGCTTAGCGCTACTAAGAATTTATATAAGGAAGAAATTGCTGCCTTGCGTGAGCCGTTGCAATAAAATGGTATTGAATAGAAGGAAACCACTATGAAAGAAAGAGTTTTGGTTACGGGGAGCACCCGAGGGATTGGGGAGGCTATTGCAGTTAGGTTTATTGAAGCAGGGCACCCTGTTGTGATTAATTGCGTAAGCAACAAGGCGCTTATGGAGGCGCAGCTGGAAAAATACAAAAAAATAAACCCTTCTGTGGAAGGGTTTTGCTGCGACTTGTACTCTTACGAGGGAGCAAGGGAGATGCTTTCTCAAGTAGGCGAGGTTGATATTTTAATAAACAACGCTGGGATTTCTCATGTGGGGCTTTTTCATGAAATGACCCCAGATGAAATCCAACGGATTATTGGGGTTAATCTTGGCTCTGTAATTAATTGCTGTCACCTAGTAGTACCAGGAATGATACGGCGCAAGCATGGGTGCATTATAAATATTTCGTCCATATGGGGCGTAACCGGTGCGTCCTGCGAGGTTGCTTACTCTGCGGCAAAGGGGGGCGTAAACACCTTTTCTAAGGCACTGGCAAAGGAGCTTGGCCCCAGCGGCATTAGAGTAAACGCCATCGCCTGCGGCGTAATCAACACCGAAATGAACGGCTTCCTCTCCCCTGAGGAAATGGACGACCTAACAGAAAAAATCCCCCTATCAAGAATAGCCTCCCCGTCAGAGGTAGCCAACCTTGCATATTTTCTTGCTTCTAGGCAGGCCGGGTATATTACGGGGCAGGTTATTGGGGTTGATGGGGGGATTGTGTGATTATCCTCGAAAAATTATTCCATAGCCAACCCGCTAGGCACAGCATTCAACTCCAGCCCGGCAAATCGCCCACTCAAAAAATCATAATACCCCCTAGTAGCAATCATTGCTGCATTATCCGTACAAAAAATCGGCTTTGGTAGGTTTAAATCTAGGCCGTTTAGTTTACAGCCCTCTGCCATGGCGGCTCTTAGCTGGGAGTTTGAAGCTACGCCCCCGGCTAGGGCTATTTTTTTTGCCCCTTTTTCTTTGGCGGCTTGGAGGGCTTTTTCTGTCAACACCTCAACTACTGCACGCTGAAAGCTGGCGGCTACATTTTCTACGACTATATCCTGACCAGTCATTTTACATTTGTTTAAGTAATTCAGCACAGCGGACTTTAAACCACTAAAGCTAAAGTCCAAGCTGTTATCCATTAAAGCCTTAGGGAAGGTTATAGCCATAGGGTCGCCCTTCTTTGCTGCGGCATCAATCTGCTGCCCACCGGGATAGCCCAACCCCAGCACTCTTGCCACCTTGTCAAAAGCCTCCCCGGCGGCATCATCTCTGGTCTTGCCCAAAAGCTCATAGTCATTGTAGCTTTTCACATAATATAAATGTGTATGCCCCCCGGATACTACCAAGGCAACAAAAGGCGGCTCAAAGTCCGATTCAATGTAATTTGCGCTAATGTGCCCGGAGATATGATGCACAGCAACAAGGGGCTTGTTCAGCCCAAAGGCAAATGACTTTGCGTAGGACACACCCACAAGGAGAGCACCAACAAGGCCGGGGCCGTTGGTAACAGCCACGCAGTCCAAGGCTTCCTTCTCAACACCGGCCTCCTTAATGGCTTTGTCAACACATATGCTTATAGTTTCAATATGATTTCTTGAAGCAAGCTCGGGTACAACCCCTCCGTATTCCTTGTGAAGCTCCACCTGTGAGAAAATCACGTTGGATAGGAGGGTGCGCCCGTTTTTCATTACTGCGGCGGCGGTTTCGTCGCAGGAGGTTTCTATACCCAGTACGTAAATATCCTTTGTATTCATTTAATATCCCTTCCTAACCCCTCTGCTTAACCAAAAAACCTTTTACATAAGTCGTTAAAGGCTCTTGGGTGCTCACTGTGGGGCATAAGTCTTGCGTTTTCAAAAATAGTGCTCTCAACCTTAGGGTTAATGCGCTCTATGGTTCTTAGGCCGTCAATAGGGTTAAGCACATTCTCCTTACCCCAAACAACCATAACTGGCACCTTAATTTGGGCGACCTTGCTTTCTATGCATACATTAAGCATTTTTGACATAAATGCGGCAAAAGGAACCTTTGCGCTAACGCCGCCGTAGTGTGCCGGGTAATAAAATTTGTTAACCTCGCGGCAGGTTACTAGCTTTTTGTCGTAGTAGCCGTATTTTTCAAGGAAGGTTCTAATATTGTATCGTGAGCTGATGAAATTAAAAATGGAGGTGCCCACAACAGGGGCTTCCACCAGCCATTTCATAAACAAGTCACCTGTTTTTGGATACACGTCAAACTCTGTGGTATTTATTCCGGCAGGGGAGATAAGCAGCAGGCTTTTGTAAAGCTGGGGCTTAAAGGAGTAAGCCATAACGGCATAGTCAGCACCGTTGGAGCTGCCGGCAATGTGAACCTCCTGTCCTATAATATCCTCAATAAAGTCGTTAATAAGGGTGATATATAAGTAGGCGGAATAGGAAATATCCGGCTTTGAGGACTTGCCAAAGCCTAACAAATCCAAAGCGTACACCCTATATTTTCTGGAAAGCTCCATTATATTATTTTCCCACTCGCAGAGGCTCGCTCCGGCGCCTATGCCATGGACAAGCAAAAGCGGCTCGCCGCTGCCTACGGTAACGTATCTTATTTTTCCATGGCGCCAATTGTAAAAGGACTCAATCAGCTTACCGGAATATTTTCTTTGGGCTAGGCGAAAAATCACATTGTTAATCACAGCGGCCAAGCCACCCACCACGCCTAAAGCGAAAAGCAGTTTTAAGCCGCCCATTTTGGGGTTATTGCCAACCTTTTTCTTCATAATTGCAACCTCTTCTAATTTTTTTGTATAGGTGTAAATTATACCAAAATCTTAAATTTTATTCAATAAATTATGCAGAGCTGAGGGG
>CAYWBF010000275.1:0-4116 GCA_964456085.1 uncultured Eubacteriales bacterium | reverse complement strand
TAAGTACGAAAGGGTGGAAGGTGACCCAAGATGGCATTTTATTGGTCATCTTCAGACTAATAAGGTAAAGTATATCATTGATAAGGTTTGTCTTATTCATTCCGTGGACAGCATGAAGCTTGCCACAGAAATAAGCAAACGCGCACAGGCTATTAACAAGCCGATGGATATTCTTATTGAGATTAATATAGCAAATGAGGATAGTAAGCATGGTATTGCCCCGGAAATAGCCCTTGATTTTGCGAAGGAGATTAGTGTCCTTCCCTTTGTAAGACTGCGAGGATTAATGTGTGTAGCGCCTTATGTCGAAAAAGCTGATAAAAATCGCTTTTATTTTAAAAAAATGAGGGAAATATTTATTGACATTTACCAGAATATAGATAATAATAATTATGTTCAGATTCTCTCAATGGGCATGACAAACGATTACTGGGTGGCCATTGAAGAAGGAGCTAACGTTGTCAGAATTGGGACTGGCCTTTTTGGTGGGAGATAGCTTCGTATAAAGCTAGGGGATTGCTTTATACTTTCGCCACAATATACGTTCATTTTGAACGATTTCCAATAAAACGAACAAAAGATTTGGGAGGAATCTTAATGGGATTATTAGATAGCATTAAAAATTTCGTGTATGCCGGAAACGGACGACTGGCTGAGAGCGAAGACGATTATTACGAAGAATATGATGAAATTCCAGAGCAATATACCGAAAGAGTGGACGAGCTTTCCGCAGCCAGAGAAAGAAAACGTGCTGTAACAAAAATAAGTGAATTTAGTCAGACTTCTACCGCACCTGTACAATCTTTTGTTAAAATTACCAGACCTGTAGTTGTTGACGACTCCACTTCTATTTGCAATTATTTAAAGAACAGCAATATTTGCGTGGTGATTCTTGAAGGTGTTGAAAATGCTGAGGCGCAAAGAATTGCGGACTTTTTAGGCGGGGCTACATATGCACTTGGAGGCAATATAAGAAGGCTTTCCCCTTCCATCTTTATTATTGCTCCTTCAAACGTAAGCTTTTCAGAAGAGGATTTAAAGGAACAATTGAAATCCAGCGGCCTTGTTTTTCCAAATGTAGCTGGATTGTTTAAATAATTGACATGAAGGCGGAGGGTGCTTTTAATGGCTGTAATGTTTGCTTCTGCAATTGACATTTTTGCAAATGTATTGAACTTTTTCATTTTGGTTCGGGTTATTATTTCCTGGCTTCCCGTTAGGAGGAGTAACTCTCTTATTCAGCTTGTTTATGCGGTAACGGAGCCAATTCTTGCACCCATAAGAAATATTATGTACAAGTCACCTCTGGGCGGTCAAGGTATGATGCTTGACTTTTCTCCAATCATTGCTGGATTTTTTATTATGGCTGCCAGAAGTGTTTTAATCAGCGTTGTTTTTAATGTGCTATAAATAGGTAAGTGGAGGATACTTTATAATTTTGCAGCTTTAGACTTGTCCTACTATATACTATGAGGTCGGACTTAAATATATGCCTTGAGAATTGGAATGATTTATTTGAATAATGAATTTGACAAAAAAGGTTTACTTAATAAGCTTGCCAAGCCTGACTCCGACAGCTTTCCCTTATTTTCGAGGGCTGTTGAGCAGGCTTTTTTATGTGCAAAAAGACGGGAAACCTTTTTTACGGATTTTTTTGACCCTGTAAGCTTAAGCAGTCTAGTAGGGGTGCTCTCCTCTGAAAAGTCACTTCATATAAAGATAGGTTTTTTTGGGGGATACGAAGGGGCAGAGCGTTGTATTGTTTGCTTTACAGGTAGCAGCGAGGAAATTGAACATGGGGATTATCCCATAATTCCCTTGGAAATAAAGTATAACAGGAAATTTTCCAGAGAGCTTAGCCATAGGGATTTTTTAGGCTCTATTTTAGGGCTGGGCATTGTTCGTGGTAAGGTTGGAGATATTGTAATTGAGGAGGATAAGGCTACTGCCTTTATTCATAGTGATATTGCCTCTTTCGTAGAGGTTAATCTGGAAAAGGTGGGCAAGACAGCCGTCTCGGTTAAAAGAACAGAGTTTGAGGGTGTAGCTTTACAGGAGAAGGAGGAATCACGGATTACAGTTTCTTCCTTAAGGCTTGACAATGTTATAAGCGCCGCCTTTAAACTATCAAGAAGCAGCGCCCTTGAGCTTATTGAGGGTGAAAAGGTGTTTTTGAACTTTAGTGTTTCCTCTAAGGCATCAAAGCTTGTATGCCAAGGGGATATGGTAACGCTTAGAGGTAAGGGAAGAATTAAGATTTCTGAAATCTTAGGAACCTCTAAAAAGGGAAAGCAGATTTTATCTATTTTAAAGTATTAACATAGCGACAGGAAGTAGGTTTATTCCTACGCATGTTGGTGGTGTATTAAAACTGTTTGTAGTGTTGTGAATGGCAAAATATTTTTGCCTTCACAACATTTTTTTGCGGAAAGGTGGCAACAATGTGGCAGTATATTCAGCGCTATTGTTTAACTAATACCCCAGCAAAATGGCCGCTTGAGCAATATACGCCAGTAAAATAGGGGTGTGTGGCAAAATTAAAACAGATAATAAAGACATAAAAAAGACATATTTTCATTGAAATTTTTATATTGAATTAATCAAAATATTGGTGTAAAGTTAACTTATATTAATTACAAAATGAGAGGGACTTCTTTAAATTTGGAGGTGGTTTTCTTTGAATGAGGGTAATTGTATCTGACAAAAAAACTTTTGTTGTGCATTTTATTAACCACGCTAATTGGAGGTATTTATGAGGAATTTAAAAATCAGAACCAAACTGTTTGTAGGCTTTGGAATAATAATGATTTTACTTATGACTATGGGTGCGAGTGCGTATGTTTCCGTTGGTAGCTTATCTTCTGTTATTTCATATTATAAGGAAACATTGGTACCCAACGTGGACAAGGTGTGGCAGCTTAGAAGAAACTTACTTTCTATTCAAAGGTACTTATTAATCTCTCTTTCAACCACAGACCAGAAGATTGTTGATGACAGCATAAAATCAGTGCAATCGGAGAGAACTAACTTATTAAAGTCAGTAGACGAGTATAAAGCAACTATGCGTACTGATGCTACAAAGCTTGATACTTTTGTTAAACTAATAAATGAGGCAGGAAGCTACAGGCAACAAATCGAAGCGCTTGTTAAGCAAAATAACGAGGCAACTAATGCAAAAGCTTTGGATATTTATCTTAATTATTACCAGCCTAAATTTGACGAAGCCGCCAATACACTTGTTGACATAGCTAAAGACCAAAGTGATTTAGTAGACCAACAGGGTGAGCTTGCTTCTCGGAATAGGCTTTACGCCATTATTATTATAGTTGTTGTATTGGTTGCCAGCCTTTTGTTCTCGCTTTTGGTTATTAAATTAATTACTGACGCTATAGCAAAGCCTGTTAACGAAGTTGAACGTGCGGCGAAGGAAATTGCTAACGGTAATCTTAACGTTAACCTAAGAGTCAATGGCAAGGACGAAATCGGAATGCTGGTAAGCTCCTTTATAAGAGTTAGAGACACCATATTAACCTTAACCGAAAAAATCCAGTTGATGTCGAATGATTTACAAAATGGCGACTTAGATGCCAAAATACCTGAAAATGAATTTGAAGGAGAATACCGTTCTGTAGCTAAGGCTATTAACTCCTCTGTTAATATACTTGTTAAAGATATGATGACTATGCTTGATGCCTATAGTGAGTTTGGCAAGGGTAACTTTAAGGTAGAGCTTGCTAAGATGCCCGGCAAAAAGGCTGTTATAAATGAACGGTTTGACGAGCTAAAATTCAACCTTACATCTGTCAGCAAAGACGTTACAAGCTTAATCACTGCCGCAACTGACGGAAATCTTAATTCCAGCGTAGATACCTCATTATATAGAGGGGATTGGAAGAATCTTACACAGGGCTTAAACAATTTAGTTATGGCCATCAGAACACCTATAAACGAAGCCAACCAAATATTGACGGCTCTTTCTGAGGGCGACTTTAAGGTAACTGTGGGTAAAAACTACAAAGGCAGCTTTGCGTCAATGATGAACTCCTTTGATAAGATGATTACCTCAACTAGCTCGTACATAAATGAAATTACTGAAATACTGAGAACTCTTTCCTC
>CAYWBF010000274.1:0-4119 GCA_964456085.1 uncultured Eubacteriales bacterium | reverse complement strand
TGATACAAGATTGTACTACACCCGTATTCTAGGCTACTTTGAAGAAAATGTGATTTTTCCATTCGCACCATTACCAAAGTATATAATGCCCTCTTGCTTGGAAGCTCTATATACCCTATCATTTTCTCCCCACTCTAAAAAGCTATCAGTTTCAGCCCATAGCCTCCACAAATGAATTATTTCTCCAAGTGGATCTCTTTCAATAATTGTATCTATCTCCGAAATAAAATGGTTATCAATGTAGTACAGCTCATCTGCCAGCAGCAGTGAGCTTTCATCTACCCACACCTTGCAATCTGTAATATTTTCTCTAGACAATCTGCACTGCTTGTTTTTTTCTCCCTGTGAAATAAAAAAATACTCATGCTCCATGCTTTCCTTTTGCTCTATGGGAATAGTATTAAAGTATATTTCTTTTATTTTTGCAGGGTGAGAAGTCTCATGACCATTGCTTATATTAATCGCCCTTAACCAATAGCCTTCTTTTGAAAACATTTTTAGCTTCTCAAATGGTCTGCTAAATCTAAAGGTTATTATTCCGCTTTGGCTTAGGTGCTTTGTTTTGTCAAGAACCTTAAGCTCTATCCATTTTCTTTCGTTGTTTACAATTCCGAAATATTCCCATCTAAGACTGGTAGTGTTTTTGACTTCTTCACCGCCGGTCTTAAAGTATATTTTAGCCGGACTGCCTTCAATAGGCTTTAGAAGCAAAAAATAAGCAGCCTGTTGAGTAGAATTTAAGCTGCTAAAAAGCTTTATCGTTTCCTTACCAAGTACAGCCTTGTATGTTTCTAAGTTTTCATTAATAAAAATTTCATTATATGTATCTTCTATAGAACTATTAGTATATGCGTAGTCAATTAGAATATTGTTTATTAAGGGAACACGATACACTCCACTGTTTGTATATATGTTACCTACCTTTGTAATCCTCGCCCTAATCCATCTGCCGCTGTTAGCTCCTATAATAATTTCATGGGTATCAAAAGGGCACTGAAAGGTTATTGTAACAAGTCTTCTATCACCGCCGGAAAATACATTTTGGTACCTTGCATCCCCAAAAAGTCTTGCCCAACCTTTTCCGTTCCAATATTCCCATACCACGCTGACTATGGTAATAGGCTCCTTTGGAGGCTCTGTCACCTGGTCTTGTCTCATGATGGGCTTCCATTTTATCTTTTTTTCAATTTTTATTTCTTCTTTTTCAATATTTTTAAAATAAATTTCAAAGCTTATATTTATAGTGGCACCGTTTTTACAAAATGCCTCGTCGCAGTTAATAAGGAATTCATCATACTCCGTAAATTTTTCACCAAAGGGCAAAATAAAAGGTAAATATGATTCCAGTTCGTCTGCAATAAGCTGAGTTTCATTGTTATATACAATAGGTATAATATTCTTGCACTTTGAACGGTATTGAAGCTCTGTAAAAGAAACTTCCTCCAATGAATTTTTCTCTAAGTCTCCCCTATTGCTTTTCATCTCACAAACAAGCCATATGGATTCCTTCTGGAATGCTACACTCTTTTCTGTTTCATGCTCTAGCTTTAGAACAATTTGATTTCCAATTACATAGACATTGGTAATTTCCCTGTTACCGTTTTTGTATATGAAACTCCAACTCACCTTACCACTATCTCCAAGGTATGCCGCAGTTTTATTTTCTAAATATGGTTTTTCCTTATTCTTAACTGTAATTATTATTTCTGAGCCTTTGCTTACATAAAAAATATTTTCGTTTGATAAAAACAGCTGTATACTTTGAAAATTTTCGTAGTCCTCAAAATTAAAAAGCTGAAAGCCTTTTTGTTCTGTATCCCTATTGGAGTAAGGACGAACAATAATGCTATTGTCCCTATGGCAGCAATAAATCTCTGTTATTTCATTGTCCACAGCAAAAACATCATCTATAGTTTCATAAATAATCCTATCATTTTCAGTCTGTTTATAAAGTCTTGTTCCTTTTTTTATATATACCCCTTTAAAATCGACGGAGTTAAGCTTAACGCTGGCATAGCCCCAAGCTGATGCTCCGTCCTGTCTTTTGGCTCCCAACATATTTAAAAAATATATGTAGTTTTTATAAAGCATTTTGTTATAGCTTGACAAAGTATCCGTAAATAAGCTTGCATAAATTTTTGCCAGTATAATCCCCGGTTCATTTTCACCCTGCCCATTCCATTCCGGCAGGTAGCTTTTTGCATACTCCAAAAGCTGGCAATAAATATCATTTTCGGTTCTTGTATCAATTAAGGAAAATTTCATCACTTGGCATCTTTCCTATGGATTTTTGTTAATCCTATAACAAGTCAAAAGAAAACTTAAAAGCCTCCTCAGAGACATATTCAAAATCGCTGTCAGTTTGAGACTTTATTCTATATTTTAAATCAACAACAACTTTATTTCTGTCACCCTCATCATAGTACAAATCTGTTTTAAGGTCCTCAATTCTTTTTTCCCATCGTAAAATACAATTTTGAACATCTTCCCTCATATCATTTATCAAAGGATATGACATTATCTCAAACATAAATCTATTTAAGTCGTTGCCATAGCTTTTGTACAATAGCCGTTCCCCTAAATATGTGTTTAGGACAATTTTTATTGACTGTCGTATATCTTCTTCTAAAGTAGTTGTTTCAATTTTTCCTGTAATGGGATTAATTGAAAAAGGAAATTTCCAACCAATGTTTGATTCGAAGCTCATACTTCACCCTCTTAAGTAGCAATCACTCTAAGGGATTGTTTCAAAATTAGTGTCTCACATTTTTAGAATCCCACACGGTTCAAGTAGGTTTCTGAAAATGTATAGAGACACTTATTTCTGAACAATCCCTAATTAAGTTTTATAACAGCCCCCTTGGCTTTCAGTGGCCCATCAGCGCTTATACCAAGACTACCCACCGCCTTTAAATCTAATGTGCCCTTGGCATCTATTACAATTTGCTGGCTTTTAAGTGTTATAGACTGGCTGCTTTCAATGGTTACTGAATTAGCGCTGCCGTCCAATACAATTTTTGAATTGCCTGAAGCAACGTTAACCTTGTTTTTGCCTTCGATTGTAACTAAACCGTTTTTTGAATCAATTTTTACAATATTATCAGATTCCCTATCTTTTATGGTAATAACAAGCTTCTCGTCATCAAGCTTAACTGTAAGCTTTTTCGGCGTTATGATCTCGATACTTTCCTTGCCGCTTTCATCGCTAAAGGTTAGCTCATGACCGCTTCTTGTTTTAATTTTCCTAAGGTCATTTTTTTTGTCCTTTATTTCAGCAGGAGGCTTGTACTGCTGATTCCATAGGGAGCCTAGCACATATGGCCTAGAAACATCTCCTCCGGAAAACGCAACAAGAACTTCATCTCCAACTTCTGGGAAAAAGAACATACCCCATTGCTTCCCTGTCATAGGTGTCATTACTCGTATAAAGCCAGTCTCATCCTCGGAGGTATCTCTGTTTAAGAGCTTTACCTTAACTCTGCCAAGCTTTTCCGGGTCATCAATGCTTGTAACAATCGCAGGCATAACGCCGCTATAGGTGAAACATGTATTTTTTGCAGAATCGTCACCAAGCAAGTCAATTATACTCATAGCTTATTAGCCTCCAAATCACATCGACTTTTAAATACACCATTTTCTATCGTATGGGTTACCTTGTTAACATAATAAATCCTATTAAATTTTTTCCCAAAGCCATCAACCTTTACAAGTCTTGCAGGAAATATCTCCGGCACTCCTGGGGTAACAATATATCCGCTAACGAAATCATAGGAAAGAAGGCTTATTGCAGATTCGGCTCTTGCCTTTGCCTCTGCTTCCGATTCTACTGTGGGGTCTATTAGCGTTCTTGATACTCTTTTGGTTAAAATTTTTGAAGCATCAGCTGGTTTAATAGAGCCACCCATTTTGTTTACCGAGCTTTCCACCTTGGACTGAAATGGTTTTCCGGGATCCTTCTCGTTATTGGCACGAACAGTAACGCTTTCAACCTTATTTTTCATTGACATATGAACGGAAAATTCTTCAACAAAATCTATATTATTGTACTCCATCATTATTGTTTTGTTATCAGCTGCAGCCTTATTAAAAAACACGTCACCGCTAATTATAAAAAAGTTG
>CAYWBF010000273.1:0-4119 GCA_964456085.1 uncultured Eubacteriales bacterium | reverse complement strand
GGATAGATTGGAAATGCTTCTGCCAGCAGGCAGCGCAAAGAATTTATCCCCTAGAATTATAGAGGACGTTGTTTGTCAAAGTCTTACAGAAAAAGGCTTTGAGCGTACTGGGCTAAATTTAATTAGGACGGAAATGTTTAAGCTGGATAAGGATAATATACTAAAACCGCTTTCCTGGGGGCTGTAAGCTGAATGAAAAATCTAATAATCGATTACGGTGAGGGCGGCACAAAGGCTGCTTATGTAGAAAATGGCAAGCTAGTAGAGCTAATAGTTGAAAATTACAGTGATGTATCCCAGACAAACAGTATTTTTGTGGGAAGGGTAAAAAATATTCTTCCATCTAAATTTGTGTTTATTGATATTGGAAACAAAAGGAACGGCTTACTTTACCTTAACGACAATAAAGAGGAGCAGCTATCCACTAAGTCCATAAAGGTTGGGCAAAAAATTCTGGTTCAAGTAATAAAAAATGAAAGCGGCAAAAAAGGAGCCTATCTAACAACTAGGTTAACCCTTAAAGGAAAATTTGCTACTGTTTTTACAACAAGCCAAGGACAGGTAGGCATTTCCAAGAAGATAACAGATAAGGCTGAAAGAGAGCGGCTAAAGGGGATTGGCTCCAGCTGCCTTGAGGGAGGCTTTGGTTTAATTTTACGAACAATGAGCCAAGGGCAAGGTGAGGAAGCCATAAGCTTAGATATAAAAAATCTCATGGCTAAGCTAAAGGCTCTTATAAACAGTGGAGAAAGCCTTAACCCTCCTGCCTTGGTTTATAGTGAAGGCTCGGTGATTAAGGAGCTTTTTACAAGGGACTTGGATAAAATTATTATTAATTCTACTGAAATGGAAGAAGAAGTAAGGGCGCTGGCAAATTCAATCTTTGTGGGGCTTGGGAATAAGGTAGAGCTGTACATGGGAGAGGAAAATATTTTTTCCTATTTCTTTTTGGACAAGGAGATAGAGAGAGCCTTACAAAAAAGGGTTTGGCTTAAATCTGGAGGGTTTTTGATTATTGAGCAGACAGAGGCTTGCTTTGTGATTGACGTAAACACAGGAAAGTTTACCACCAGAAAAGGTCATGGCGAAACGGTATTGAAAACTAACCTAGAGGCATGTGTACAAATCGCTAAGGAAATGCGCCTAAGGAATTTGTTTGGCATGATTGTTATTGATTTTATTCCAATGAAGGACAGTGACCATAGACGTGAGCTATACAAGGCTTTTTCTGAGGAGCTGAAAAAGGATAGGGTTAGCGCACACATTGTGGGTATTACCCAGCCTGGGCTTGTGCAGGTGACGAGAAGGATAACAGGACGACCCTTAAGAGATATGCTCATGAAGGATTGCCAATACTGCAAGGGCACGGGCAAGCATATGTTGCGTTAGTGATTGTTTCAAAATTAGTGTCTCACATTTTTAGAGCCCCACACGGTTCAAGCGGGTTTCTGGAAATGTATAGAGGCACTTATTTCTGAGCAATACCTTAGTTAAATGATGCAAGGAAAAGAGGGGTATGTATGAAGGATTTGCTTAAGCTTACCGAGTATTTGAAAATATATAAGGAAAACCAAGGCAAAGAGCATGGCTTTGAAAAAAATATTAAGGTTGCCCTACTTTCTTCCTTTACTATAAAGGGGCTTAAGGAGGTATTGGCTGTACAATGCTCTCAAGAGGAAATCAATTGCCACGTGTATGAAGCACCTTATGGGCAGTATTTTCAGCAGCTTTTGGAGGAAAAAAGCGACTTAAAGGGATTTTGTGCAGATGTGGCAATTTTTTTGATAGATATACGGGATATTTTGGGGGATTTTTATTTTAACCCTTATGCATATTCTCTTGAAGAGCGGAGAGCCTTAGCCGAGGAAAAGAAGGAAAATATTTTCGCAGTAATTGAAGCAGCCAAAAAAAATCTTTCCGGAAAAATAATTTTTAATAATTTTCAGCTACCCACATATTCCCCTTTGGGTATTTTAGAAAACAAGCAGGAATTTGGATTTTTTCATTTTATCAACTACTTGAATGATGCCCTGGAGGAAGCCTATAGGAAGGATGACAGGGTATTTATTTTTGACTTTGAGGGGTTTTCCTCAAAGTTGGGCAAGGAAAGCTTAATGGATAACAAAATGTACTATATGGGTGATATTAAAATCTCACTGGGCTTAATCCCAGCCTTGGCTTGGGAATACTTGAGGTATTTTCGCCCTATGCTTTTTCTGACGAAAAAATGCTTGGTAGTTGATTTGGACGGTACACTTTGGGGAGGAGTGCTGGGTGAAGAAGGAGTTTCGGGTATTTCTCTAGGTACTGACCCTGTAGGGAAGGTGTACTATGAGTTTCAAAAAAATATTTTGGCACTGTATGAACGAGGAGTTATTTTGGCTATAAACAGCAAAAATAATATTGAGGACGTGGAGGAAATACTGGACAAGCACCCATTTATGCTTCTTAAAAAAAATCATTTCGCCGTAATTAAGGCTAACTGGGGCTTAAAGTCGGATAATATGCTTGACATAGCCAAGGAGTTAAACATTGGACTTGACAGCATGGTTTTTCTTGATGATGACAGCTTCCAATGTCAGCTTATGAAAAATACCTTGCCCCAAGTGCTTACGCTTCAAATGCCCCGTGATACTACAGCCTATTCCTCTTTTCTAAAGGAGACTGCAGTTTACTTTAATCTTCTTAGCTTCACCCAAGAGGATTCTCAAAAAAATAAAATGTATGCGGAGACTGCTGCCAGAAACAGACTAAAAGAATCTGTCAGTATGGAAGAATTTTTAGAAAGCTTAAATATTTTTTTAAGCTTTGAGAAAATGAATGAGAATAATACTAAAAGAATTGCTCAGCTAACCCAAAAGACGAATCAGTTTAATTTAAGCGGCAGGCGTTATTTTGCCGAGGAGCTTCCGCAGATGTGCCAAGATGGGTATGAGGCTTATTGCGTAGGAGTTAAGGACAGCTTTGGGGATAATGGTATATGTGGAGCAATTATTTTGAAAATCAGCCAAGGTGTGGTGGAAATAGACAACCTGCTGCTAAGCTGCCGTGTTTTGGGGAGGGGGATTGAAAACTCTATGCTTAGCTTTATTCTAGGGCTGGCTAAGCAAAAGGGCGCAGCCAAGGTAGTTGCCCAAGTGAACGTAACCGAGAAAAATAAGCCATTTTCAGCCTTTTACAAGGAGCATGGGTTTGAGGAGTCAGGGGGATTTTTCACCTTGGCTTTGGATTTAGAGAAGGACGTTAATATTAGTCCCGAGTATATAAGGTGGGAATATAATGAATGATTTGAAGCAAATTATGGCAGAGGCTTTTGGGATAGAGGAAAGCAGTATAACCGACGAAACTAACAAAGAGAATACTAAGGAATGGGATTCATTTAGTCACATTTTACTTATATCACTTATAGAGGATAAGTACGGTTTTTCCTTCTCTATTGAGGATACTGAAAGAATTGATTCCTACAATGACATTGTATATATGCTAAAAAAATATTTGAAGAATTAAGTGAAAATAGCTATTTTTCCTTGACAAAATCCCTTAGAACGTTTATAAATAGATTTGAGTACAAGAAATGGCTCTAGCGGCTCGTTGTAGCAGTTAGGGCATATTCTTATTTTTATTTTTTATTTTTTTAAGGAGGAATTTTTAATGAACAAAAATGAACTAATTACTGCACTGTCGTCAAAATCAGGTCTGAGCAAGAAGGATACTGAAAAAGCTTTAAAGGCTTTTGAAGAAGTTGTTACAGAAGAATTGGTTAATGGTGGTAAGGTTCAGTTGGTTGGCTTCGGAACATTTGATGTGGCTGAGAGAGCTGCCAGAGAGGGCAGAAACCCACAAACAGGCTCTATTATGACTATCCCAGCTTCTAACGCTCCTAGATTTAAGGTTGGCAAGGCTTTAAAGGACGCTGTCAACGCTAAATAAATTTATGAGGCTTGATAAATATTTAAAAGTTTCCCGAGTGATAAAAAGACGAACAATTGCAAACGAGGCCTGTGATAGCGGTAGAGTTTCCATAAATGGAAAAGTTGCAAAAGCAAGCCAAGAAGTTAAACTTGGTGATAAAATAGAAATTAGGTTCGGTTCAACACTTACAGCGATCGAAGTTTTGTC
>CAYWBF010000272.1:0-4129 GCA_964456085.1 uncultured Eubacteriales bacterium | reverse complement strand
TTACTTTAGCTTGCATAACAAAGTCACCTTTTATCAATTTATAAACATACTGTGCGCTTGCCTTGCCTTGCCCATTCTCAGGATTAACAAAAAAATCTGTTTGCGGTAGAGCATTAATTATTATTTTGTCATCAACTATAGTTGCTTTTGCACCGTTTAATTCAAAAAAATCATTCATTTTAAACTCACTCCTATAATTAATTAGTTATTAAAACTGATTTAATTATATCGATGAAGATTAATAAAGTCAATAAAAATTCTTTTTGTAGAAATAAAAAAGGACTGTAACAAACAAAAATCCATCAAGGAAAGCAAATAGGGGGGTTGGGAGAGCGTAGCTCCCCCAACCCCCCTATTTGCTGAGTTATTGAAATAATTATCCACCCAACCCCACACTACGCAAAATCCTAGCCATTACCGACACAGTCTCTGCTTTAGTAATATTACCCTTAGGGTTAAGATATCCCTTATCGTCACCTGAGAAAACCTTGTTTTGTACCAATGTTTCAAAATCCACTACTACCCATGAGCCAATTTGCGCTCTATCCTTAAATGCGGCCAAGGTGCTCTGGCCATTACCTTCTTCAAGAACAATACCTATCTGTCTAAAAGCGTTACAAATTATTTTTGCTGCTTCTTCTCTTGTGATTTGGCTGTCCGGCTTAAAGGTGCCGTCTGTATTTCCGGAAACTATATTATATTCCTTCCCTATGGCTATGGAATTCTTATACTTATTTCCGGCGTAAACATCTGTAAATGGATTTTTTCCGCCGGCAATGTCGTAAAGGCCAAGGCTTCTTATAACTATCTCCAAAAATTCCCCACGGGTAATTTTTTCGTCAGGAGAAAAGTCACCCAGCCTGGTAATAATATCCCGTGCAGCAAACGCACTAATATCTCTAGCCGCCCAGTGATTAGCCATACCCTTTAAATCAACAGCTGTTTCCTCCACCAAAGCAAAGGCCCCGGTAAACATACTGTTAAATACGGCAAGCCTTGCATTTTTGTCCGATTCAATCACCCCAGGCATAGGAGCCAAGGTGCCGTCTGCCAGAATTCTTCCTACCCTATGGTTAGTTCTTGCCCCCGTATAGGAAATGACAGCAGGAGAAAAGGCTTTGAATTTTTTAATCTCTGTGGTCTTATTTTGATATGTATGGGTTATTTTGACGGAAACAGGAGTGACAATAGTGTTAAACCCACCCGGTAATTTGCTTACCTCCGCTATTTCTACGCTTGTCTCCCCGTCCTTTAGATTAGCCGTAGTGATTAGCCTTTTGGGGTCAAGGTTGTAGCTTAAATTTTTTGTAATAATCTCCAAGGTTTTACCGCTGTCCATTAAGGTTGAAACTACAGAGCCGCTTAGCATAACATTTACCCCGGACTGATTTGAAAGGTCAAGCATAGGATAATTTGACTTTGAAATTTCATCTATCAGCTTTGGAGAGTTTGTTTTTACAGTTACTACATTTCCTGTTGTGTAAACCTGTTGAATAATATTTGTATCGGAGCTGTAGGTTAGGTTTCCTTCATTTGAATTAGACTGGCTGGGGGTGGGAGTGGGAGATGGGGTAGGAGCTGTGGTCGGTGGTGGTGATATGACACCCCCTGTGGTGTTATTACTAAGACTAAAAGCTGTATTATTATAGGTAAGCTCATTCAGGCTTGTGTTTATAAGCTTTAAATATCCTGTGGAGGAAATTACTGTACCCTCTTGAAGCCCTGTTATTGTAAGCTGCCCAATATCTATCCTGCCGTTTGCGGTAAGGGGCGTTAGCTCGTCTATATAAATCGTTATCTTTGTACCGGTTGCATTATCGGTATTTTTTATTGCCCTAAAATCAAAGAGTTTACTCCAGCTCATTTCTGCTGAAGTAATGGATTTGTTAAAGGTTATGTCCATTTGCAGAGATGTAATATTTGAAGGTATGTCTAAAATGCTTAGTGATATTTTGTTGTCTGTTTTGACCGCTCGTATGCTTGGAGCGGCAGACCCGGTAACAGGGACTTCCATAACCAATAATAAAATTAATAGCAAGGTAAGCTTTCTCATTATTTTTTACCTCCCACAAGTACAATCTCTGGCATAGTGGTTTCGCTTGGTGAGGTTATCCATAGGGTGTTGCTTACAAGGCGTTTTGAAGTGGGGTCGTCTGGCTTGTCGGTTATGTACAGCTCTGCCTTTATTGCTGACGGAAGTAAGCTGGCCGTGCATACATGTGCTGCCTGGCTTTGAAGCTCCGCTTCCTTTTGCACGTTTGGCACAAAAATCCATATACCGTCACTTAAAGTAGAAACCTCACCCTTTTCGGGGATTTCTGCAAACATAAATACCTCTCCATTTATAGGACGCTCTGTATAGTTAAAGTCTGCGCTGTCATAATTCCCCGAGGCAAATTTACCCTTAAGCATAATGGTATTGTTTACAGGATTTCCTCTGTAGGAGCCTAAAATAACCAGCGTCCCTGCCTTAATCACTTCGTTTTCTTTTGTTCCGTAAGCAAAGTCACTCTTAAGCCGCCCAATAGAGCCTTCGTTTATTTCAATATTATCCCCGGGATAGGTTATAAAGTCTATGTTGGTCATAGCAAGCCCTTCTGGAAGCCCGGTGATTTTAACCTTTTTTGCATCATACGTCCAAATTCTGCTGTCCGTGGTGTCAGGCTTGCTAAAGAAGGCAATAAACTTATCTTTAGCCGAAACGGCATTCTCATTCAGATTTACTGTTTTGGCTTTTGTAAAAGTTTTGCTGTCATTGCTTATATGCACCTCAAAGGTGCCTTCTGGCAGATCAGTGTAGCCGCTTATTTTAATGCCGCTTATTTTTTGTATGGAGGTCATATCAATTACAATGCCATCTTGGGAAGTGGCGGCATAGCTCCAAAGGCTTTTATTAATTGTTTCCTCATGGGAGATTTTCACTTGACCAGCATTTGCTGTTGCCACAGTATTTCCTAAAATGTCTATGGCATTAACTGTATAGCTCATGGTTAAGTTGTTAGCCGCTCCAACTATATCTGTATAGGTTTTCGCCATAGTAAACCCAATAACTGTCCCATTTCTTACGATTTCAAAGCCCTGGATATATTTATCCTCACAGTCAACGGAAATTTCAAGGGTGACAGTTTTCCCTGCGGTAGTAAGCTTTGAAGTAGCTATAATCTTTTTAGGGATTGCTAATCCTTCAAGTCTTGCACGTCTGGAGCTGTCGTTTAAGTAGTAAAGCTTTCTTGGCTCAGTTTCAAGCTTAGCCAGCTCTGCCTTTGCCCCATCACTAAGCTTAAGCCCCCACCGTGTGAAAAACGATGTAAGATTTTTTCCAGAAATCTTTCCGGCCACAACAGCAAATTTATCATCACCTTCAAAGCCGGCACCGTCGCCGTTTCTATATGCTTTGTTGAGAGTGTTGTAAAAATTATCTCCTTCCTTATCATAAGCAAGATGAAGCTGCCAATACATACCCAAGCTAACAAAAACATTATTTGATATACCCTCTGCCCCTACGGCTGTTTTGTTAAATATATCCTCATAGGTTTTTTCTTCTAATCTTGAGGTTAAGCTGTTGGAGCCGTTATCATAGGTTTGTCCAAATAAGGAATAAATATTATTTGTAATCTCCGGCTTACCCAGCGTGTCCATCACATGACCTATTTCGTGGGCTATACCCCAGCCAAATAAGGAGTTTGTATTGCCCTGTCCTGTTATGCTGACAGGCTTGCCCTGCACCAACGCCGCCGCCGAGCCATAGCCAACGCCAATGTGTGCCCCCGAGGCATACATAAAGGCGTTAGCAAACATTCGGGCATAGCGTATATTCTGCCGTGATTTTTCCGTAAGTGGGTTATCGATGCCGTGAGTTTTATACAGAACCCTTATTAAGTCTTCCCACGCCAATGTATTGTTGTAAAGCTTAAGCACCTTATCCTCAAGCGCTTCAGCTCCTTCATTTATACCAGCTAAAACTTGGTCAGCCGGTAAAGATAGCAGAACGTTTGGCATGGATATTTCTGTGCTGTTTGTTATTGCAAGAGTTTTATTTCCGGCAACAGTAGGTACATAAGCTGTCAGCTCATTTATATAGGAAGAAATTCGTGACCTTCGTTCCTCCTGTGAAAGTGCGTTCCAGCTG
>CAYWBF010000271.1:0-4152 GCA_964456085.1 uncultured Eubacteriales bacterium | reverse complement strand
ATGAGTATAGTAATATTATTTCATATTTCCGGATACCGATGCTTTAAGTGGTTCTATAATAATTATGTCTGTAAGCATTTACTACAATATTATAGAAATACTCTAAGCTATAACCGAATAGTAGAGCTTATGCCTAATTGTTTGGTGCCGTTGTTATTATAAACTCTCAAGCATAAGGTTGGCAAGTGCACAGGAATAAGCTTTATGGATAATTATTTCGTGCTATGAGTAAACTCTTTTTTTAAGGGAGTGTCTTTTTTTGCTTTTTTATGGTTTTTTCTATAAATTTGTCGAACTCACGTTATTTAGTATGGAATTTATTAAACCTCTCCCAATAATAAAGCCATGAAATTAATTTGGATAATCAATCCAATTAATTCATGGCTTTATTTGCTTGATTCAATAAAAAACTGAGTAAAGAATGAAAAGCAAAATTATTTTGCCTTTAGCCTCTACTCAGCTTTTATCCAGTTTATTTATACAATTTTAATGTAACACAGAATTTGCTTTTAAATTTATAATGATTTTTATAATTTATATAATCTGTAAACCCCTTATTAACATAAGAACAAAGATAGTAATTTTAAAGATAAACTCTCGAATTTTCTTCACCTGATTGATAAGCAGCGTATATAATTTTTGCTGTATCAAAAGCAATTTGAAAATTAGATAATGGTTTACGTCCTTGCGCTACACACTCAATAAAATCCTGAAGTTCTCCAGCATATCCCCTAGTAATTTCCTCGTTTATACCGATATACTGCCAGCCCATTTTGGTACCAAGCTTTTCTGCAAAGTATACATTATCAAGACCATTTTCATTGCTTTGATAAACTGTCATTGTATCGTTTGGATTCATTTTACAGTGATGTACTGAATCATTAGTATAAATATCTATACAGTTTTTCATGCCGCCTATAACCATATCCCCTGATAAAATATGTGCCTTAGTTCCATCGCTGAAAGTAATAGTTACATTAGCAATATCCTCAACATCAACAGGTCTTGCGTCAATGTAATCCTTTTCTGCTTCGCATAAAGCTTCTGTAGATACACCAAAGTCAGCGAGAACAGACACAGGCCAAATTTTTTCATTTCTTGCCTCTGCCTCAACTTGCTTTAAATAAAGGGCACAGGATAATGGGTGACAGCCTTGCCTAATAAAAACACCACCACCAGTATGCTTCCAGTTTGCAGCATGAAAGGCATGAGAACCGTTGTGGCTTTCTTCAGAATGGGTTAATAGAATTTTACTTTTTTTAGCCTTTATTAGTTCTGCACTTTTCTGTACTACAGGTGCATAAATCCAATTTTCAGCGTACATAAAGAATTTATTACTTTTTTCAACGGCTACCTTTATACGCTCCAAACGCTGCATTACTTTTTCATACATAGCAGACTTTTTTACGGTAAGCCCAACCTTATCAGTGTTATCACCTTCATCAAAATATCCAGTGAGAGGCTTTTCACAGATAACATGCTTATCGGCTTGTATAGCCTTAATAATCATTTCCTCGTGCAAAAAAGGTGGTGTGCATATGTCAACAACATCAATTTCGGGGTCTTTTAACATTTCCTCGTAATCTTTATAAATGCAAGGAATGTTATATTTTTCAGCAAAAGCATTAGTAATTTCTTCTGGGCCGTTAGAAGCAACTGCCTTTATAAAAACATCCGCTCCATACACCTTGTAATATCCACTCATATGCAGCCCAGCGGCAAAGCCGCTTCCAATCATGCCAACAACAACCTTTTGCATTATGCAACACGCTCCTTTTTAAATTTTGCAATAAAGCTCTTGAAGAATTTAAACTGAGAAATAATAAGAAATGCAATAACTATAACAAAAAATAAGCTTATTGGTCTTGTGAAAAAAGGCATTAAGCTTCCTTTGCTAAGCCTTAAGGCTCGGCGGAGGTTTGAGTCTGCCATATTGCCTAATACAACTCCCAATAAAAAGGGTGCAGCTGGAAATTTCGCATAGCTAAGCAAAAAGCCCATTATACCAAAAATAAACATGAGCTTAATATCGAAAAAGTTACCCCTTATAACAAATGAACCAATAACGCAAAATGTAAAAATAATAGGCATTAAGGTTTCCTTTTTAAGAGACAGTATTTTTACTGTAAACTTTGAAACAAAAAGTGCTATAAAGAACATAACTATAGATGACATAAGCAAATATATTGAAATTTGATATAAAAACTCCGGTGTTTCTCTCATTAGCAAAGGCCCCGGTCTAAAACCATGCATCCAAAATGCCGCCAGTAATACAGCCGCAGATGTGCTTCCTGGTACAGCAAGTGACATTACAGGGATAACCGCACCGCCAACACAGGCATTATTTCCAGCCTCTGCCGATATAACACCTGCGTAAGCTCCTTTACCAAATTCATCGGGGTGCTTGCTAGTTGTTTTGGAAGCCCAATAAGAAAGCCAACCACCAACATCCTCCCCAACACCGGGTATAATGCCCACAAAAACACCAATTAGGGACGAACGGATAATCGCAATGCTATTTTTCAAAAGAATAGGCAAGCCCTCAGCAATATTAAACTTAGTGGTAGCTAAAATCTTCCTGTCCTCTTTCATAAAGCTTCGTAAAATTTCAGGAAATCCAAATAAAGCAATCATCATAGGTATAAGCTGAATCCCTGCCTTTAGATTAAGTATACCAAAAGAAAAACGTGAGTAAGCCCCAACGGTGTCAAGCCCAACCTGCGATATTATTAACCCCAAAAAGCCGGACATCCAGCCCTTTAATGCGTCCCCTCCGGAAGCCAAGTTTCCACATATGACTATGCCGAACAAAGCAAGAAGAAAAAATTCATATGTTTGAAACTTAAGCCCTACTGTGCTTAAAGAAGGAGTAAGGGTAAGTACGCACAAAACACTTAGTATAGTACCTAAAGCGGAAGCCGCCGCTGCTAAAAAAATAGCTAATCCGGCTTTTCCATGTTGACTAAGGGGAAAGCCGTCCATTGCTGTTGCAGCAGAGGCAGGCGTTTCGGGAATGTTAAGCAAAATTGCAGATTGACAGCCGCCTGAAATAGAGCCTACATAAACACCTATAAGTGAAATAAGAGCTGTATTTTTAGAAAGACTGAATGTAAGCCCCGTTAAAAGGGCAACAGCCATTGTGGAGGTAAGCCCAGGCAGCATTCCTACTAAAAGCCCAAAAAAAACAGCTAAGATAAGAGTTGAAAAATTAATGGGTGTAAATAAAATCATTAAAGCTTCTGCTAAATATTGAAGTGCCATTTAGCCTATCAACTCCTTTATAAAGCTTGCCGGTTCAGGCAGAGGAACTCCAAAAACTATTTGGAACAACACATATGTAATTGCAACGGTTAATGTTGAAATTAAAATAATCTTAACAATACTTCCAGCTCTAAGAAAAAGCATTAGTGCAACTAAAAAAATCCATGTTGCAATAATAAACCCAAGAACTTGAAGCAATACATAAACATACAGCCCCATCAAAGCCAATCCTACGAAAGAAGAAAATGCCAGCCTTGATGAAAAAAATTCTTTAGCCCCCTGCTTAAGTCTACCGTAAATTTCTGAAATTGATGTATCCTTTACGCTTCTTTTCCAAAGCATAACTGAGCAAATAAATAGCCCAGCTCCCATAATAAACGATAACAAGCCAGGGGAATAATAGAATACCTCACCCGAATCAAAATACATCCTAACGCTTTCAGCCATTACAAATATTGCCAAAAGCCCCATAACAACCGCACTAACAAAGTCCACATGATTCTTTTTATCCAAAAAAACACCTCCTATCAAATGCGAAAAAATTTCCCGGCAAAGTAGCCGGGAAATTACTTGTTAAGTGATTGTATAGAAATTACTTCTGCTTAATTTTTAAATTCCCGCACGGTTCAAGCGGGTATTTGAAAATTTTTTCGCCGAAGTTATTTTCTTACAATCACTAAGGGATTTCTAATTCCTAAGGTCGAGGTATGCCAACACTATCAGGGGAAATTTTTGCGCTGCCTGTATCAAACAATGTCGAGCCTGTAAAAAATTTTCTGTAAACAATCCTTCCATGGTAAAATAAAAAATGGAGGGATTTTTTCATGTCAAAAAATAATAGGCTAACGCCAGAAAAAAGAGGATTTATAAGAGAACTGATTGAGATGTATG
>CAYWBF010000270.1:0-4200 GCA_964456085.1 uncultured Eubacteriales bacterium | reverse complement strand
TATTATCCTTACAATTTTGTAAAGGAGAGAATTTATATGAAAAAATTAGTAGTAATCACAGGTGCAAGCTCAGGCTTTGGTAAAGCTTTTGCAATGGAGTTTAATAAAGCTGGTTATCCTTTGCTTTTGCTTGCAAGAAGAGTTGAGCTTATAGAGGAGATGAAATTAGAAAACACAATATGCGAAAAGGTTGATGTGACAGACAAGGAAGCCTTTGAAAAAGCAGTCAGAAAAGCTGAAGCAAAATACGGCAAAGCAGATTTGATGATTAACAATGCTGGTGTAATGCTCCTTGGCAACCTTGAAAATCAAGATCCGAAGGAATGGCAGCAAATGCTTGATGTTAACGTAATGGGCGTTATGCACGGTATGCAAATCGTAATGAACGACATGAAAGAAAGACAAAGCGGCACAATAATAAACATATCCTCTATAGCAGGAGTAAAGCCCTTTGGCAATCACGCAGCCTACTGCGCTTCAAAATACGGTGTTGTTGGACTTTCAGAGGTGGCTAGGGGTGAGCTGTCGCCTTACAATGTAAGAGTTATGAGAATTTGTCCGGGCGCTGTTGCAACAGAGCTGTTAAGCCACACCACAAGCGAGGAAATCAAAGAAGGTTACAATCAGTGGAAGGCATCTGTCGGAGCAAACAGCATCACTGCCGAAGATGTTGCAAAAACAATCAAGTTTGCCTATGAGCTGCCACAGGGTGTAAACCTTAGGGAAATTCAAATCGCTGATACAAGGCAAGATGCGTAGTAGGTTTTAGGAAAGCTTGTAAGAACTAATTTGATAAGATTAAAATAGCACTTTAGGCTAAAAAAAGGGCGCCGACAATAGTCGGAACCCTTTTTTTAGCCATTTCTAGCTAATCTTACGCCGGAAATCAAAATAGACGCTGCACTAAGTAAATAATAAATAAATGTGCTGGATAAAACACATAAAAGAACCATTTGGATATTTTTATGTTTGAAGATGTTTTCATAAAAATAAGTGGTGTCGCAAATATAGAAAAAAGTGAAATATCAAAAGCATAGTTTCCTATTGTCAAGCTAAAATAGCCATTTATTTGACCGGTTAGAAGTGCCGGAAGATAACTTGCAATAAAAAGGACTGCACCTAACTTAGGCTTATTCCTACACAGATAAAAAATTGTCATTATAATAATGCCTGTTATGGAATAATCTAAATTAAAAATTGAAGTGACAATTATCCCAGCTATGTAAAGCCACCATTTTCTCTCTTTAAATCCCCAAACAGAAATCAAAGTAACTAGCAGTGTAAAAAAAATATTTAAAACAAACAAGTTATTCCAAAAATCATTGGGGTGACTCATCAAAACATAAAAAGGCTGAGATATTATGGCAAAGATAGCTAACCTACCAAGATATTTTTTAATATCGTTTGTATAAAGCATTCCTACTGTCATGCAGTAACAAAAAATAGGAAACACAATACGTCCAAAACATCTAAATATTATTTGATCTGGGAAGAAAGCACTTCCTACATGGTCTAGTACCATACAGATAATTCCGATTAATTTTAACAAGTTCGTATCAAGATTTGTTGATAATTTCACATCAGTTATATCTTTCAATAAATTTGACCTCCTTGAGTTACATACCAAGTAAATATATTCATTGGTAGAATAGAAGTATCCGAAGCAACAAAGATTGTAGATACATTACAGCAAATTATCTCTATTTACTATAAATTTGTTGGAGATTAACATAAAAAAAGCGAACCTCTAAAGTTCGCTTAATCTTAAACCTACTCACTCCTGTGAGCTTTTCTTAAAACGGAGAAAAACAGAACGCCGCTAATATCTTAGTATAACCCCATAAAACAAGTGATTTATGTTAGGAATGCCAGTAATTTCAATTACTACACTTTTACCTTTTTGATTTAAAATCAGTAGTAAAGGTATTTATAAATGACTTCTTACTTAATTTATAATTATCTAATAGCAATTCCGTCTTAACAACGTCTTTGTAATTACCATTAGAACAAAACGATTTAGAAAATTTTAAAAAGTTTTCTTTTAATTCTTCTAAGCCAGTCGCAGTTATTATTCGTATATCTTTATTTGGCGAAGCGGCATACTCAAATTCAACACCAATATGAATTAAGATTGGTACTACATTACTTGAATCACCGTATGAATTATGAAACCAAGTAATGGAACCATTCAATTGATTACAATCATGTTTGTTAATAACGGGATTGGTGACACCGTTTTTGCATTCAATAATAAAAAAATTATCAGTATCTATTCTCCATAAATTATCAGGACCCTTACCTTCTTCATATTCGGGTCTTGTTGATTCAAATCCTAAAATCAATCCCAAATTCTTAATGGCACGTTCAAAAGCATTTGAGGTTTCAGGTTCGAATACAAGTGCATCGCATATATTTTTAACTTCGAGAATAAATTGATTTTCGCTCCAACTCATTTTCTCAATATTCGAAATGATGTTTCTAGCTTGACCTTTAAAAGTTTTAAGTTTTCTGTCAATTTGTATGCCTTCAATTGGCTTAACAACTTGAATATTCAATGCCACTGCCGATTTCACCATTTTTTGAGCCTCTATTGGGTCATTAAAATTTGTATAATTGGCTGCAGTTGATAGTAGCCAACCTTTAATATAATCTTTAGATTCCTTATTAAACAAATCCAAATACGACTTTGAAGCTAAATCGTATTGTCTTCTTAATGCTTGGTTGTATGCTGTTCTTTTTGTAATTATTGTATCATCAAAAGCAGTATCATTTTTATATTGCACTTTTAAGAGAGTACTTTTGCTTGCTGACACCCATTCTTTATTTCTCTCCAAGCAATATCTAATCATTTCGTATATTTTTTTCAAATCCGAGTGTTTTATATCTTCGGATATTTTAGCAGACAATTCTAACTGGGCTTTTGTTGCTACACTGAATTTATCCAATGCTCTTCTTGAATACATGGAACTCAATAAATCTCTACCCATCATTAATACAACACAATAATCAGTACTTGACCTTATTCCGCGCCCCATACCCTGTTCAATTTTTTGCACTCTATTTGTCATGTACTTATTTGATTCTCGCAAAGCTGATTCCTCTAATATATCGTACTGGCTAATGATATTGGGCAGTCCATCAATAACTAAGACGCGACAAGCATTGTCTGGCAAATCAATGCCATCATATCTATTAATAAAAACAACTATTCCCAAATGTTCCTTATTAAGTCTATCAACAATTACTTCTACTTGTTCTCCTTGACATATATGATTAGCAACACCACCCCAAAATTTTGCCTTCTTATCAGAGGGAACTATGATAACAACATTATGAGTTTTAGATATATGTCGCAAAAGATTCTTTATGTCTTCATCTGATATATCAGGATTGATTTCTTGCGGAGCGAGAATCATCCTGTCGCCAATATCATTAGCATAATTGGGAGTTATAAGTTTGATATCGTTAGGAGCAACATCAAAAACGGACACCAACGGAGAGTCGTCAGAAAAGGTGGCACTCATAAAAATTCTCCGTTGGGCATCCAAAAATGATGTGATTTTATGTATAGGCGTGCATAGAGGTGTTACTTCAATGTAATTAGTTGTGATAACACAATTTGATAATGCAAAGTCGTCTTTAACTAAATTCCACTTAAAGAAAAATTTATCAGTCAGAGTATTATGTTCATTGAGAATTTCTAAAACCCTTGTTAATTTACTTTGCCATTCCCAAAAAGGTACTAGAATATTTGCTAGATTCGAGCCACTTTCAATTTCCAACAATCTGGTTTCTGATTGAAGTTTTAGCGCATCCTTAAATAAATAAAATAAATCACTAAACGCCTTATCTTCTCTTGAAATAAGAATCTTCGTCTGCTCTTGTGTAGAATTTAAGCATGAATGAACATCGTCAATTATAATGCTTCCAATTTCAAAGTTATCTGCATGGATTTCACTCATTCCAAAACGAGATTTTCCATTTACTAAAGTTTGAATACTTGTAACCAAAATCGATTCATTTCTTACAAATGAAGAATCCCTATAGTCGGATACTGCTTTAATCCCAAGTTCTTCTGCTTCACTTAAAACTTGTGTAACCAACTGATTATTTGGAACAATAAAAACAGCAGGGCCAAGCCCCTCATTTAAACAACTTTTCAATACTATACTTGTTAAGTTCAATAAATGTTGGGCGGCC
>CAYWBF010000269.1:2642-4237 GCA_964456085.1 uncultured Eubacteriales bacterium | reverse complement strand
TAAAAAGGAGCGGTTTGCTAAAGGAGAATGTATATTTGCAGTATGCTTAAGGGTTGGATTTTGGTTTTACAATAGCGGAAGCTATTTCGTTCTGGCAATAATGCGAAAGTGGCAGTGCTTCTTGTTAGGCTAATAAAATGAAGTTCAGATTGTTAGATGTAAATAGTCTGTGGGTAGATTGCATGTGTATGGGGGATTTGTAATGAAAGTTAATTTAGTAACATTTCATATTCAAAACGAAAAAGAGGACTATGCGCGTGCATTTCGCTATATAATTAGCGGTAAGGATAGTTTTTTAGATAGAAATGATGTAGAATGGATTCAAAAACACGTTAATATAGGTATCGTTGAGGCATCAAAATTCAGTTATAGAGAAATTATTTCCGTTTACGAAAATAGTCAGCATATTAATCACAAACAGATTGTCACAAGGGATTCGTTCAAGGAATCAGATGAAACCGTTTACTATTTTCGTGTCAATAGCTCAGACGAGGACGATATAGTTAATTTGCATTATTTTTTCCTTGCAGAAGAGGAGTGTGGTAAAAAATGCTGCATTTCTATACATAGCTCACAAGAAGACGATTCTTTTAAAATATCAGATTTCTTAATCTTCGAGAACTTAAAACGTGGGGAAGGAAATAAATTAGGCTTTGAAAAATTGAATAATCAAGAGGAACATAAATATAAGCTTTTCACATCATATAACACCAATATCTTTTTTTTGGCAAAAGATAACGGTAAATCTAAAATAAAATCGCTTAACAAAAAAGGGGTGAATTTCTCACGCAACTTTTTTCCGCAATTAACTGTTACTGAAAATCTTTTCTTTTCTTTTTCAAGGGCAGCAAGTAGGCTTTGTGGAGATATTTTGAATGACATAGAAGAATCACAAAGCATTGGAATTAAGATTAACAAAGACCTATTATACCATGTCGCTGTAGCTGCCGGAGTAAGCCATCACGATAATATTAGCGTAAATGCTAAAATATCGTTTAGCACTGTTAATCTAGTAGATGTTATCATAAAGCATTACTGTATAGATTGCTATCGTTTTATAATAAATAACGACTCTTCTTCAGTAAATAGAAAACATTTGAAGGACAAGTTGGACAATTTGCTGAAAACAGAGAAAGATAGTTCTTCGGTATTTAGCATATGCTTGTTTCTATCTTTTTTAAAAAGAATGTCAAAAGAAAATGTTTGTAAGTCAAATTGGAATGATATTCTTGTTGACGCTCATGACTACGCTTTTGGAGTATTACAGTTATTGGAAAATATTATTATGCACGTTAAGAGTAAAAAGGGGTTGTTTTGTTTTCGTTTGCATGAATGTGGCAAAAGTATTGCTGCCAATTTACGCTTAAAAAACCGTTATTCTATTATTGACGACAACTCGACAGGATACTACATTGAGGTTCTTATTTCTGACTATAACGTTTTATCTGATATTCCTGAAAAATTTCGCGAAAACTATGGTTTGGGAAATCTTTCCCTTAGGGATTTCTTTGATTATAGTAATGTAGAAACTAAAGAGATTTGGCATCAATTTTTTTCTAAATCCGACAATATAACTTCTCACTATGGGTTGCTTG
>CAYWBF010000269.1:0-2632 GCA_964456085.1 uncultured Eubacteriales bacterium | reverse complement strand
CTTAGTTACGTATGCAAGGGGGGTTTTTCGTGTATCATCTTCAAAAGAATTTGTTTTAGCAGCAGAGAATTATTATGAAAATAATGAAGTCTCAGTAAATAAAACCCCAAGGGCTCATATTCCGGGAACGCAATACGAAATACTGCTGCCTATAGGAGCAAACACTCAATCGTCAAATACAGGACTTTACGGTGAAATAGGAAAAAATCAGGATAGGATAAATCCCGAAAGAATTATTATTAACGGAACTCACTTTAAAAGTATACTAAACAAAGAGTTCCACATAGGCTTAACTGAAGAAGGCAAGTTCAGGATGCACAGACCTGCGTTTAAAAAATGCATGATTTATGATGTGTACAGAAATTTAGAAAAAGCAATAATTGGTGGTAGCGAAGATAAATCTAATTTAGTGATTGTAATGTGTGATGTATCAGATATTACAAACTTTGTAGCTGCTGAAATTTTTGCAAAATCAGTTATTATGCTATTTCTTGAGGAGAATGTGAAAGCAATTAATTGTTTTGCGTTTATTAACTGTAGTAATGTCTTTCTGTCATCATTTATCCGTATATATTCGCTTATTTATATGAAAACAGGTCAAAATATTAGAATGCAAGGCAAGCAAATTTATTTGGCTACAAGTAACTTTGATGACGAGATTTACTTCTGCGGCAGTTCGTTACGCAACTCATATATAGTTTCCAATGAAGCAATACGAAAAGGCCGAGGCAAGGAAACCAATGGCCTTCAAATATTGCGAAGAGAACTCGAGAAGAGTAAGAATACTCATATGGGTGACCAGCCCTCACCCATAAGTATGGTTTATCTCGATCACCTTTTTTTTCGTGAAAAAGCTCTTTATGACTTGAACCGAAATATTCAAAAAACAGATTTTGGTTGCTGCTTAGAAAACACTCATATGCGTATTGGCACCAAAATTCACATAAATGGAAATTATTACGAAGCCTCCTTGTTATTTGGATTTAGTGGATATGTATCGAACTTCGCTCATTATCTTGCTGATAGTGCATTTAGTGCGATTAAGGCCAATAGTATAAAATGGAAAAAACACTTTATTATAATTGGCTATGAAACATATTCAGAAAACCTAATAATATCTTTTAGGGATCTCTTAAAAGAATTATTAGAAAAGGATGGCATTAAGTCTAAGGTTGATTATTTAATATACAATGAGGAGTCTCAGAATAATAAATTTTACAGATGGAATGATGTAAGCTTAGATTATCAATCTAAGTTTATAATTGTTGTTCCTATAGGCAGCACTTTAACTACACATGATAAAATTGTAGCTGATTTGTTGCGAACTAAATTCAACAGCGCAGATAAGTTTCCACTCAAAGAAAGCATTTTAATGCACCATGCCATTATTTTGATAAGAGATAGCGGCATTAAAGACCATGACAATTTAAGCAAAATTGAAAGACATTTTTGGAATGGGGTGTCCAATAAACCGTTGCAGGGTTTAGTTTGGTCAGAAAATTCGATTACAGTGGACTACAAAAAATCGATGGGGGACATAGGCGCTGATAATAAAGTGCAATGCTATTTAGTTGCTGAAACAAAGTGGGTTCTGCCTATAGAATGCACATGCTGCTTCCCGAAGCATACACAATTAGTAGATGAAAAGCCACTTGTATTAACAAACAGGGCATCAGTCGTTCCAAAAACAATGATTGGTATTGATGATGGTTTACCGCTTGACGATTCTAACGTTGATAAAATATTGGGTAGAAGTTTACAAGCAGACATGGATGCTCTTTCTCCCCTAAAAGACTATATGTGTTATGGTCATATTACCCGAGAAGAAAATCACTATGAATATTATTTTCAAACGGATAAAGTTATGGAAGGCATATTAAAGAATGCAAAATTTTTGAAGAGATTCAAAAAAGATATGAATAAGTACAGGGATCAAGAATCAAGATGCAATGAAAATTGCACGTGTTTTGATTATATTGTTGCACCGTTACATACCACAAATGCAAAATTTGTACATGAGGTCAGTAGCTTTTTAAATACTCGCCAAATAATATGGCTTGATGTTAAAAAAGAGTTCAGGGGGAATATTGAGGCAAAACTTAGTAATTTAACTGCAATTTACAATAACTGACTTAATGCGGCAAAAAGGAATAATGATAAATCGTTAATTCGTTTTCATTATGTAGATTATACAATAGCCACAGGCTCTTCATTTCAAAGGGCTAAGAGTCTAATTTCCTCTTTGTTTGACAAAGACGAGAGCAATGAAAATGTGCGTATAAAAATATTTCAAAGCGTTTTTTTGCTTGTGAACAGATGTTCTTTATCGACGCAATTAAATTACGTTGAAAATCCACAGGAGCATTTTCACGCATTTATTAATCTAAACGTTTCTAATATGAGGAACTTTAACGATGCTTGCGTTCCGTGTAAAAAATATAATAATTATATTAAATTTATACCAGAGCACTCAACAACTTTTGCCTTGGCAAACACATCTATTGCGAAAGCAGCAAAATTTAAAAAACGTGAAGCTAATGCTATATTTGAAAAGTCAGAGATGATACTACCTACCGATAGGAAAATTGTTAATAGTAGTGATGAAACGACTATCAAATTCTTGAACCGTAAC
>CAYWBF010000268.1:0-4244 GCA_964456085.1 uncultured Eubacteriales bacterium | reverse complement strand
AATATTCTGCTTTAATATGTAGAGTATTTCATCACGATGAGAAATGATTTGGTTTATTGCTTTCAAAACCGCGTCTTGTAAATTAGATTCAAGTATAGTAGGGGAGGTGCAATCGGTGCCTTTTTCCTCAAGCCTACTAACACACCGCCAAACAATAGACTTTTTTCCTCGGTTATTCCAATGCACCCGGCGGTAAATCTCTCCGCACTCGCCGCAGAATACAATACTTGAGAGGGCATATTTGGAACTATAAACCCTTTTACTACCATCCTTGTCATTTCTAAGATTGGCACGTCTTGCGAGCTCTTCTTGCACTTGCATGTACAACTCTCTTGGAATGACAGCTTCATGGGAGTGTTGTCCTTATGGTAATACTTTTTAATCCAAAAAAATTAGCGGCACCGTCATTTTCGACAGTACCGCTATTCCTTAATTTCCTCACTAACATCTCCTATGAAGTTGTAAACAATTCTTACTTTTTGCTTTTTCTGCTTATCTAAGGTTTCCACTTGGTGCACAACAATTTTCTCAATCAATGTGACAGCAATTTCAACTGTCAGTTCGCTTATCTCTGTAAATTGGCGTACTAATTTTATAAAACGCTCCGCACCATCTGTCTTTTCTCTGTCCTCGGCTATGGCAATTCTTAAGCTTTCGCATTTTTTTCGAATTTCCACTTGCTCAGACTCGAATCCTTCAAGCATTTTTGCGAACCGTTCTGCACTTAATTCGCCGGTTACTTTGTCCTCATAAAGTCTATTAATAATGCGGTCAATTTCATTCAAACGGTTTTGTCCTTCGGCAAGTTCCTTCTCATTTTTACGAAAGGAGTCCTCGCCTGTTCGTCTCGACTTCCGTTCTACCATTTTTACAAATTCTGCTTCGTGCTTTTTAGCAAAAGCAGTCACTCTGCGGAGGTCAGCAAGCACCACTGCTTCCAAATCGGAGCGTCTGATATAATGCGTTGAACACAATTTGTAATGCAGATTATATCCACACATGAACGCACCGGATTTTTCCTTTAAGCGTGGTGTTGGCTTGAAGTAGAGCTTGCTACCGCAATCTGAGCAAAATATTAAACCGTTGAGCGGTCCCTTATCGTATACAAACACCTTGCGTTTGCGTCCGCTTTCTCGTATACGATGGGCGGTTTGCCAAGTTTCCTCATCTATAATGGCTTCTTGCGTATTACGAGTGATTATCCAATCCTCCTCGGGTATTTCCACACTTTTCTTATTTTTGTAGGATACCTTTTCACGACGATAACTTACGGTATGCCCTGCGTACTCATAACGGTCGATTATCATCATAACCGAGTGATTATGCCAAATATCAAGGGGACCCTCCATTCCAAACGTTATGCGCCTACCATATTTGTACAAGCCGAACTTCAACATATGCTTTGAAGGTGTGTCAATGCCACGATTACACATCTCACGGGCTATTTCCGCAAAATTCATACCGCCGATGTAAAGCTTGAAAATCTCACGAACCACCTCAGCTGCTTCTTTGTCAACTACCCACTTGCCTTTTTCGGTTTCGTGTCGCATATAGCCGTATGGTACGCTACCTGTCAAATGTTCGCCTTTTTGCGCTCTTGCTTTCATTCCGGCACGCACTTTCTTTGATATGTCTCTGCAATACCACTCGTTAATTATATTGCGAAATGGCGTGAAGTCGTTATCGACGTTTTTTGCGCTGTCCACACCGTCATAAATAGCGATAAACCTAACGCCAGCTTGCGGAAACGTCATCTCTGTATACAGTCCGACATTTAAGTAATCCCTGCCGAACCTTGACATATCTTTAACAATAACCGTACCAACATTTCCCGCTTCAACCTCAGATATTAGCCGCTTCCAATTAGGTCGGTCAAAATTTGAACCGCTCCAACCGTCATCTGAAAAATGGACTATGTTCTTAAACCCATTTTGGCTTGCATAATCCTCAAGAATTTTCTTTTGGTTTGTGATAGAATTACTTTCCCCTGCTAATTCATCATCACGAGAAAGACGCTCGTAAAGAGCTGTGATTTTATTATCGTTGGTCTGCCTGTTCATAGGAAACTCCTCTCAGACAGCCAATCCACTTGTAGTGATTTTATTATATCTCCAAAAGAGCGATTTGTCACCGCTCTTTTGGAGATTTTTTTGTTATCAAATAGTAAGCTTATCATTGCCCTACCGCCTTTCCATTTGCAGCTTCATTTTTGATTAGCCGAACGATTTTATCGTACATACTTTCACGGCTAGTCTTGCTAAAATGAACATATACCTCATAAGTTGTAGAACCTATGCGGCGGCATATTTTTTGAGGGGCTTGTGATTGCAACACCTCTGTTGTAGCAATTTTATGGTTATCTGTCATTCATTCTCTCCTTTCGGTATTAAATATGTAATTAAAGGTGTTTAATATATTTGTCCAAAGCACATAAAACAAGGCAGCACTACAGGCAGAGTTTAGATACTTTATTTGCCACCTCTATCGGCTGAGTAAATTTCAGCTCCACGGGGGTTTCACCCCAGCTCATTCTTATGAGCTGCCGCCCCCATTGCTTGCGACGGCTCACAAGGTTGTTACCTTGCTTCAACGCTCGAGCTGTGGCTGGACGAGAGTTACTCGGAATAAAAGTCATTGCCTACAAGGAAATACTCTTGTTTTACAGCATTATCTGAAACGCTCACCCTTTCAAGGTCATAGTGTGCCTGCCGTAAGGCTGGTTTTTATTCCAAATATAATTGATGTAGCTATGAAACTGTAAATTTGATATAAGTTATCGCTTGCATATAGTTTTGCACATTATCCTTGATAGTTCAATATCTATACACTATAATACAAGTAACGGATTAATATGAATTATATAATTCCTGTATAATTTTGAGAGGATATAAATATGGACTTTAATTTTGGTGAGAAAAGGCTGATTTTAGGGCGAATTATCTTTGTACTGTGTCTTGACCGTAAGAAAATGAAAGAGCGAATAATAGTGGGTGAGGAAAGTGAAGTACGGAGGTTACTTGAGCTGGGGAATGGTGACGTTTATTTTGATGTCATTAATCCACTTGGTCATATGCTATTTACGTTTGAGCAAGACCAAGAGCGGCTATGGAATGTTAATAATATGCAGCTGTTTGAAAGCTACAAAAAGCTGTTTAACCGTGAACGTTGGAAATCCACAGAACAGGCTAACGCATTTCTGAGGCAGAAATACAAAAACGGCGTACCTGTTATCAAGTACGCCGCTATGCGGGTGTGGAGCGAATATTTATATTGTTTTAACAAAGACCATTCTGCTGATGTTTTTCTTGGTAGAGCATCTATGTTATGCCGAACATTTCTTATTTATGATTACTACAAACCGTGGCAAGATGAGGCAAAAGATGTACTGGATAAGTCAATACGAAGTCAAGAAAATCAGCTTTCAATGTGGTATCCGAATCCAAAACAGGGGCTTTAGTGTGCCGTAGCTTATGATTCATTTATACCGATTATCTTTTACTACCTAAACAGAATTGCCGATTGGTAGCTGCATTTTCAACTATGCAAGGTATGTGGGCAGTATTTCCTTGCTCGTAGCCGTAGATATGAGCTATGTAGTGATAAGTGCCGTAAAAAGCAAGCTTCTGAAAATAAAAAGCAGTTTGATGAGCGAGCAAAGGGCGAAAAGTACGAGCAGGATTATGACAATACATATGACTTTTTCTATAACCGTTTGCGAAAACTGAAAAAACAGACTATTACCGACACAAAATTAATTGGACTCTTGGGTGCGACTTTTAAAGCTTTTATGGTTGAGGGGGTTAGACTGAAAAATGAGGTTAAGCATGGCAAAATGAAATATAGTGATTTTACGGCTTGGCTTGCTGAACAGAAAAATGAACTTGATTTAATGATTAACAAAGAGTAATTTACTGAATAATCAATTGTAGATTGGTGGAAAAGGCAGTAACCAATAAATCCCAAGCGATGTCTCGCCCCATTGTATTATTACAACTTTGAGGAGCTTTAAAAAGCTGACGCACTATTTTAGTGCGTCAGCTAAAATATGTACTACGTATTTCGCCAAAATCAATAGGCTTATGAGGTAACGAAACGTTATAGCATAGATGTCGCTAGTTTTTTTCTTGAAAATATTATCCTAAAAACTATATAGAGTTATTTATTGATGTCTAGCTATTAAGGTTTTATTATAAACATAGCACTAAACTGCTACGCAGTGGAAATAACAGAAGCAACTGCAAAAT
>CAYWBF010000267.1:0-4263 GCA_964456085.1 uncultured Eubacteriales bacterium | reverse complement strand
CTGGAACGCTAAAATTTCTGAGTCGTTCCCCCCAACCTCTTTCCAGTTTGTGATTTTGCCTTGATAAATGGCTTGAATCTGCTCTGTGGTAAGGTTATTAATGGGGTTACTTTTGTTCACGAAGAAAACAAAGCCTTCCTTTGCAAAAGGAATAAGCTCAAATTCAATATTACTTTCCTTTGCCCTTTTTACCTCGTCCTCTGAAGGAGGGGTTACAAAAATCAATTCCGTATCACCATAAATAACATTGTCATAGGCATATTCCGTTTTATTATGGTAGACAGTAGAATCAACTTGCCTTTGACTGACATTTAGATATTTTTGGTATAGCATTTTTGCAAATGGCAGAGTTGCAGTAGAACCGTCGGTTCGTGGATAGTCATTTATGCTGACCTTCCATTCCATGGAAGGGATTTTTTTAGCAAGAGCTTCGGCGGTTTTTGTATCCTTACTAAAAATAAAGCTGCCGTCCTTCTCTGTTACGATTTTGCCCATTTCTTTTGCAATAAAATTTAGAGGCATAAGGGGGTCAAAATTCCCTTCACTTAACTCAAAGGGAGTATCCATTGTTAATTCTTTATAATCAAAGCCACCTTTTTTCATGTCATAGGTTGCTTTTGTAACGTTTTTACTTCCCTTCTGAAAAATTAAGGTGTCAAAGCCGTAAGATAATCGAATCGTAGGAATTTGGGAAGGATTGTATAAGTAACCGGTTCTGTAAGTAGTAAATGCTCCTATCCTCTCAAGATTAAAGTATACTTCATCTCCACTTTTCCCACTTTTGGTGTTTTTTACTAAAAAGACATCGTCATTTATAAGCACTCTTTCAAAATCCTTATATATTAAAAAATCCTCCAGCTCAAAGCCAGAAAAATATGGGTATTGAGGGTTATTTTTTATAGCCTCAAGTCTTTTATGATTCTCGTTTCCTTTTTTGTCAATTAAAAATACTGTCTTATCACCCATTACACATTTAAAGACGTTTGAACCATATTGGAACACATCGTCAAAAGCCATATCAGTAAGTTGGTCTAAGTTTGAGTCAAATATACCATATTTCCCTCCCTTAGACAAAGCAAAGGGCTGGTTAATATACGCAGTTGCAAAGCCTTCAAAATCTGTGTCTCGTACTTCTTTTGTTTCAATATCTATGATTTTAACCTTTGAGTCCACTTTTACAAAATACTTAGTGCCAGAGACAATACCCCAATTTTCAAGATTTCCTTCTATATAAATTGTACCGTCTAAGCCCACTAGCTTTTTGCCTTTTGAGTCGTAGTCATCATAAACTACATATAGCTGCTCCAAACCGCCTTCCCATATAGGGTGAATATAGTTAGATTCAAAAAGCTTTTTCCCTGTATAGTCAATTAAGTAGCTCTTATGATCCATTGTATTTGTAGCCACAAACCCCAACAATGTGTAATTTTCTGTATAATCCTTATCTAAGTAATCGTACTTTTTCCCTGTTTTATAGTCGTAGTAAAAAAATCCTATGTCATCTTGAAGGCACAGAGTGCTTTTATCCGCAAAGGCTATATATCTGTACTGTGGCTTAAGGGATATTTCGTTTTTGGATTGGTCATACACACCAAGCTTGCCGTTAGCTTCAATTATTAGCAAGCCATTCATATATTCCCTAGTATCAGTTATCCCCGTAGCAGTAACCTCCAGCTTTGTGTTTAGTATGCTATAGCCGGCCTCGTCCTCTACAATATAAATATATTTGTCATTATTCTGATAATCATATCTAAGCATAATATTTTTGTAGGTTTTGTTAAGCAGGTTTTTACCATTTATGTCAATAATAAAATACTCGTTATTCAAGCAAACCCCTGCATTGCCATCTGGTGTAAACTGGTAGGCAACATCATAAATTGGCGGCAGCACAAATTTCCCGGTAATATCACAATAACCATTACGTTGATTTACACCATAAACAGCGGATACACCATTAAAAAATATTGGGTTAATATATTCGTCACTTGATATTTTAGATAAATCAAGATTTTCGTAAGGCTTTCCGTTTACGTCAATGGTTAGCCTATCTTTAATTTTACGGGTTTGGGAATCAATGTCGTAAAAGGAATACGCCTCATTGGCAGAGGACATCTCGGTCATTCCCTTTACAACAGTAAAGCGACCTTTGGCCAGTAAGTATTCCTCCTCAGGCTGCTCAGGTTCATTTGCCTCTTGAGTAGGCGTTGGCTCGGGAGTTTTTGCTATCCATTGTTGTGTGGGCTGGCTTGCCGCATTTGCTTCAGTCTTTGAAGTCTCCTGTGAGGACGTTCCTTTATATGAGAAAACAATAACTAAACATACTACTACTGCTCCAGCTAATGCTAAATATACCTTTTTAGTATTTTTCATATTGCGCTCCTTCTTATTAAAATATGCTGCTTTAGTCTTCTTCCTCTTTTACCGGAACAACCTTTTCAGCTTTTTTAATTTTGCTGTTTGTATTTATGGCAAATCCAAGCACAGAGCCGCATATACCTCCTGCTATGTGGGTTAGCTGGGAAATGTTGTCGGTTGTGTTAAAGCCCTCCACAACCTCTTTGCCCAAAAATATGATAGCTATTAAGATGGCTGTTAACGGAATTTTACCCCTCTCAAAGTTTGCAAAAGAGCCTAGGCAAATAAACATAAATACAATTCCGCTTGCCCCAAGGAGTCCGGTGTTAAACAAAAATACGTTTAACAGCCCGGTAATAAGTGCAGTAGCCAGCATCATAATAAAAATATTGCCGCTGCCATATTTTTCCTCCAGCATTGGGCCGACAAGGAGAATAATTAAGAAATTATTATAGTAATGGGAAAAATCTACATGACCCAATACATGTCCCACTAATCTAAAATACATGAGTGGGTCGCTAAAGGAGGTTTTGTAAATGGAGAACAGCAGCTTTGTGGTAAGCCCTCCCGTAAGATTTCCTATTATAAGTACAGTTAGGGAAAGCATTGTATAGGTGAGTATTACAGGTGAATTATACTGTAGTCGTCTAAAAAACATAGCTTAACACCCTTTCTTTATAATTGCAGCTCCTCAAGTACAGTGGCCATGCCAAGATGCCTGTAGGCATTTAGGGTAACAATTCTCCCCCTTGGGGTTCTTTGGAGAAAGCCCATCTGTATAAGGTAAGGCTCGTACACGTCCTCTATTGTCTCCGCTTCCTCTGAAATAGATGCGGCAAGTGTTTCAAGCCCTACTGGGCCGCCTTGGAAATTATCTATGATGGCAAGCAGCATTTTTCTGTCGATTAAATCCAGTCCCAGTTTGTCAACCTCGAGCTTGTCAAGTGATTCCTTAGCAACCTCCCCTGTAATGGCACCTTCATGCTTTACAAGTGCAAAGTCCCTTACACGCTTCAAAAGCCTGTTGGCAATTCTGGGTGTCCCTCTTGAGCGGCGCCCGATTTCCTCGGCAGCTTCTGTTGAAATGGAAATATTCAAGACAGAGGCAGACCGGGTAATAATGATAGCAAGCTCGTCAACGGTATATGGCATAAGTCGCTCAATTACCCCAAACCTATCTCTTAATGGTGCGGTCAAAAGCCCTATTCTTGTCGTTGCTCCTACTAAGGTAAACTTTGGTAGGTCAAGGCGAATACTTTTAGCGGCTGGCCCCTTCCCAATCACAATATCTATAGCAAAATCCTCCATAGCCGGGTAAAGAATCTCCTCAATAACTCGGTTTAGCCTATGGATTTCATCAATGAACAAAATATCTCCTTGGTTTAGGTCGTTTAAAATAGCAGCCATATCACCAGGACGGTCAATAGCTGGGCCGGAGGTGGTTTTTATTTTAACGTTCATTTCCTTTGCAATGATGTTTGAAAGCGTGGTTTTGCCAAGTCCCGGAGGGCCGTACAATAGTACATGGTCCAGAGGCTCTTTTCTAAGCTTAGCGGCCTCTATATAAATTTTCATGTTGCTTTTAGCTTTTTCCTGTCCAATATATGAATCAAAGCCCGACGGACGCAAGGAAGGCTCCAAAAAATTATCCTCATCGCTATAGGCTGTGGTTATTATTCTATCAGTCATATAACCGCCCTTTTCGTGTATTGAATTTATTAAATTGCATAATTTCGGAATTAGTTCAATTTATAATAGCCTATTTTGGGGCTGGTGTAAAGATATTATCAAATAAATAGGGTGCTGCAAAACCCATATGAGAGTTTTGTAGCACCCTTAATAATCTAAAGCAAGGATTTATTGTCTAACCAACAATCTCCAATCCAAGTCGCCTCTGTCCAAAGCTAG
>CAYWBF010000266.1:0-4267 GCA_964456085.1 uncultured Eubacteriales bacterium | reverse complement strand
CACCTGTAACAACAGCTATTTTTCCACCAAGTTGGTTCATTTAAAATTCTTCCTTTCAATATAAAATTTACTAATATATTAGCATACCACTAACCTAACGTCAACTAGAGCACCTAGAAAATATGGGGCAAAGACCTTGTGTGAGAAAACCTTTTTTCAAACCGCGAAAAAAGGTTTTCTCACACAATACCCCCTTTTTCCAAAAAACCCGGATAAAGGGAGAAGGGTAATTTTATTTTGGTAAAATATTAATCTATGTAGAAAACAAAAAAATAACCGGCAAACTAATTCCATAGATTTCCTTTGGAACCGTTGAGCCGGTTTTTTTTATTCTTCTTTTAATTCGCTTATTTCCTTAAACCTATCCTCTATATCCAAAAAGGAATCAATAAGTACTGGGTCGAAGTGGCTTCCTCTGCCGTTTACCATGATTTTTTTGGCTTCGTCATGGGTCATTTTTTTCTTGTAGGGGCGCTCAGAAACCAGTGCATCGTATACATCGACTACTGCCATAAGCCGCCCGGCTAAGGGAATAGATTCTCCCACAAGCTTTTTGGGGTATCCGCTTCCGTCCCATTTTTCGTGGTGGCTAATTGTTACTATAGCGGCAAAATTTAGAAATTCTTTATCCTTTGTAAGAGCCATGGCTTTTATAATAGCCTTTTCGCCAATTAAGGTATGGGTTTTCATTATTTCAAATTCTTCTTCCGTAAGCTTGGCAGGCTTTAACAAAATAGAATCGGGGATAGCTACCTTTCCAATATCGTGTAGCTGGGAGGCTTCCAGCAGCAGCCGTTGGTCTATACCGGAAAGCTCCTCCTGATAAATATTATGCTTGGCAAGATAATCAAGAAGAACTTTGAAATAATGTTGGGTTCTAAGTACATGCCCCCCTGTGGAGCCGTCCCGCATTTCGACCAAATCGGCAAGCGTGTACACAATAGCATATTGAAGCTCCTTAATAATCTCCGTTTTTTCCTCAACCATCTGCTGCAAATTCTGGTTGTAGCTGGTTAGCATTTTTTCGTGCTCAGACATGGAAAGATGAAGCTCCATACGCTTAATAAGTAGAGGTGTAGCAAATGGCTTGGCAATATAGTCTACCGCCCCAAGCCCAAAGGCCTCCACCTCAAAATCTATATCGTTTTTTGCAGTCAAAAAGATTACGGGAATATGTTTAATCTCGTCATTTTGCTTAATAAGTTTAATTGTTTCAAAGCCGTCCTGCTTAGGCATCTCTACGTCCAAAAGAATCAAGTCAGGTTTAACCTCCGGAATTAACGGCAAGGCTTCCTCGCCAGAGGACACAGTATAAATGTCATATATACCTTCCAGCGCCCTTCGTACAATTTTTAAAATTGTAATGCTGTCGTCAATTACCATAATTCTGCTTTTTTCACTACTTAAGCGTTCCATTATTCATTGAAACCCCTTCACTAAACTACTAATTAATTATTAAAGTAAACTACCACTGGCTAAAGTCGATGTTTTATTAAAAAATCAATACTCTCATATTTAAAAATATTCTATCCTGCCCAGACCTATTACAGCCATAAGAAGAATGAAGTATTGATGTGCCATTTTTAAAGACGAAATCAAGATCGCTGCCTTTTACGGAGAATGGGGTGGTAATAGTAAAGCTAAAGTCTTTTTCCTTAAGCCTAGCTTTTGCAATGCCGGCAACCATGTTGGAAATCTCTCCAATACAGTCAAGGGCATCGCCTTCGGTTATGCTATTTTTGTCTATGCCTGTCATATAAGAGGTTAAGGTTTTAAGGGAGGTGAAATCGGTATCAATTAGCAACATACCGGTTTTTTCGCCCATTAGTGGAAGTATGGCGGCCATTTCGTGAAAGCCAGTGCAACCTTCCTCCTTTTCAAGACCTATCCCAGTAACAGTAGATACTACATTTAATATAGAATATCTAAATATATTATCTATCTCTTCAAGCAGCTGGTTATTTTGCATACTGTTACGCCTCCCCCATGCACTCCATTATTTTTGTGATTAATTCTTCCATAGTAAAAGGCTTAGTCATATAGTTTATAGCCCCTGCCTTTATTGCTTCCACTACTTTGGAATTTTCGCTCTCAGTTGTAACCATCATAACAGGAATCCTAGCGAACTCACTGTCCTGTTTGAGCAGCTGCAATACGTCCATGCCGTCAAGCCCAGGCATATTCCAGTCCAAGAGAATCAAATCTATTGTCTCATGATGTTCTCTCAGCAGCTCCATAGCCTCGGTGCCGCTTTCTGCACCCACAAATTCAAGCTGCAGTACATCAGCTGCGGCTCTTATTATTTTTCGCACAACGGCGGAATCGTCAATTGACAGTATTTTCATAATGCTACCTCCTTTGTGCCTAAAACCCCGGACTCCTTTTTTGTATAGTAGGTTCCGTTTTCAAAGCTGTTGCTTGTAAAAAATTTATCTGCATAGCTGTAAAATTCATAAGCACCTAAATACATTACACCGTCCTTATCAAGGGCACGCCACATTTTTTCTAAAACCTCAAGTGTTAGTGCTTCAGCAAAATATATTAAAACATATCTGCAAAAGATAATATCAAACCCAGAAAACAACCCAAAGCTGTTTTGAAGGTTAAACTTAAAAAACTTTACGCAATCCTTAATACGCTGGTCAATCTCCCAAACGCTTCCGTCTTGCTTAAAATACTTGTTTTTAATACTCTCATCAAGTCCACGCATAATAGTAATGGCATCGTATCTGCCCTTTTTTGCAAGCTCCAGGGCGTTATGCGAAATATCCGTAGCTATAATTTCAAATTGGGATAGAGAAATATCGGTGATATAATTTTTTTTCAAGTAACTGTCAATACACATAGCCGTGGAATACGCCTCCTGCCCTGTAGATGCGGCAGAGCTCCAAATTCTTATGGTTTTCTTAAAACCTTTGCGAAGAAGCTCTATGTATTTTGGAAGGTAAATATGCTCCAACACAAGCCAGGGTGTTTTATCCCTAAACCAAAGAGTTTCGTTAGTGGTTACAGCGTCAATAATCTTTTCTGTATATACGCCGGTATCCTTTGAACAAATAATTCGGTAAAGCTCACCAAAGGAGTCTGCTCCCGAATCACTAAGAAGCTTGGACAGTCTTGTTTCTATTAGATATGATTTTTCCGGTGGAATTTCGATTCCGCATTTATTTCGTATATATTCCTTAAACAAAAGGAATTCATTGCTTGATAAGCTGCTCGCCAATGTCAACCATCCTCGCTTTTCGCTAGACTGTTCTAATTATTATTAAAACGTCCTTTGTACTAGAATAATCTAAGCCTGCTTAATTAATTATTTTTTGCCGCAGACCATTTTTTCAATATAGCTCCCTATAAGGTTAACGTCCAGAACGCAATCGCTTAATCCGGCCTCCACTACAGACCTAGGCATGCCGTATACAGAGCAGGTTTCCATGCTTTGGGCAATGCAGTAGCAGTTACAAGCTTTTTTTAGCTCCAAAACACCCTCTGTACCGTCGTTACCCATGCCAGTCAAAATAACTGCCACAATATTTTCGCCCTCATACGCCTTGGCCACGGATTTAAAAAGCATGTTTGCCGAAGGCCGAGGGTTTATATTTTCTTGGTCGGAAATTTCAATCTGACGATGACTATTAAGACTCATGTGATACCCACCTGGAGCAATTAATGCTACTCCGGAGGATGGAATGTCGTTATCAGTAGCTTCACAGACACTTATTTCACATTTCTTGTTTAAGCTCAAAGCCATATTCTTTGTAAAGTTCTTAGGCATATGCTGAACAATCAAAATAGGTACATGAAAGCTGCTGCTAATAGGTACAAGGACTTGTTCAAGAGCAGTAGGGCCGCCTGTGGAAGACGCAATAAGCACAAGAGAATAACCGCCTTTATTGGGTGCAGTCTTCGGAGGTAAGGCGTACTCATTTTTTTTGACCTTATAAAGCTTCGCCACAATACTACCTAGCCGATGCTTTATTTCTGCTACGTTACTGTCAAAGTCCTTATCCAGAAGCTTAATAATATAATCAAAGGCACCCTTTTTTATGCCCAGCTCAATAGTCGCCCTGCCCTTTGGGCTGTCTCCCCCAAGCAATATAACCTTTATACCTGGGCAAAGGTTCAAAATACGGGATAAAAGTTCTATAGCATCATAATCCACAATGTGGTTATCCAAAATAACAGCCTGGTATTCCGTTTCCCTAAGAAGCTTAAGAGCCTTCTCACCTTCTTGCTCCGAGGTAATAACAACTCCCGGCTCAATTTCCCT
>CAYWBF010000265.1:3813-4281 GCA_964456085.1 uncultured Eubacteriales bacterium | reverse complement strand
TTGCCGTTTTGCTTTGCTTTATAAAGCGCCGTATCAGCATTTTTGTAGAGGGTTTCCAAATCCCTCCCATGGGTTAGACATAGGGCAATGCCAATACTTGCAGAAATGCTGCAGCTAATATCATTTTCCGTATATGTGTTTTTAAAGCATCTACATATTTCAACTGCCCGTTTTTCCACCAAGGAAACGGAAGGAAAATTTTTCATGAACACAAAAAACTCATCTCCCCCTATTCTCCCAATAATATCATTACAGCGGAACAAAGGCTTAAGCATATCTGAGAGCTGCGCCAAAACAATATCCCCATACAAATGCCCCAGCTTATCATTTACTCCCTTGAAGTTATCAACGTCAATAATAAAAAGTGCATGATTGCCTTCATATGCATCAACACTCTTTAGCGCCTCCGAAATCAACCATTCTGTAGTCACCTTATTATATAACCCGGTAAGCTGATCCTTTTGTGCC
>CAYWBF010000265.1:0-3803 GCA_964456085.1 uncultured Eubacteriales bacterium | reverse complement strand
CCTATCCAGTAAATCCATTTCCTTAAGCTTTTTTTCAGTAATATCCAATATAGCAATGATTGCAAAAATCTCCTGGCTGGTGGGGTTTTCATAAAGCTTAAGCTTATGGGCATACCAATAGGAATTTCCTTGCTTGTCATGTGTCTTATATTCGTCATAAGCATCTGAGGTGCCGGACAAAAACATGGCAATAAGGGCTTTAGTAGAAAATTTCTCAATATAGCGCTCTCTATCCTCATCATAAAAATAAATATCTATTATCTTATCGCAAATTCTGCTGAATATATTTTCCTCATCAATTTGAGCGATATTAATTATTTCCTCGTATCCGCTTACGATTGTATCTTTTGTAAGGTTAATCTCCACAACAATAGTGTTGTCGTCGTACATTGCATTTTTATAAATCTGTGCTTCCTTAAATTTTGCTTCAAGTTCCTTCCTGTCGTTAATGCTTTCTATAACACCTATGGCACGGACAGGCTTTTTGCCCTCATCAAAAATTGTAACACAGGATACATTGCACCAAATATATTTGCCGCTTCCGTCCTGTATTCTAATCTCAGCCTCGCTGCCCTGCTTGCCCTCGGAAATCTCATCAAAAAGTCTTAAAAAGGCCCCTGAATCCTCATGATGCACAGATTTATTAACTAGAACGCCCTGTGGAAAGCCCGTGCATGTAGGCTCTTTTCCAAACATTTTTTGGAATTCATCTGTATATTCCATAGTACCGGCAGCAATAGAATACTCAAAAATTACGCTGTCACTACGCTCCAGCATAAACCGGTATCTTTTTTCTCCCAAAAGCAGCTGGTTATTGATTTTTGCTATATTGTCCTTGGAGCGCTTCATTAGATATAAAATATAGAAAAATACCGCAATAAACACAAAAGCTATTTCACTTATTAAGATGAATACCCTGTTTTTGATTTTTTGGGCGGCTTCATCTACCGACCATTTTGTGGTAGTAATTACTATGCTCCAATCGTTTAAGCCCACAGGCATATAATAAGTGTATCGTTCGTTTCCGTTAAAGGTATAAGAGCTTTGGTTGCTTCTGCCGTTTTTTATATCATCAATGATCTGATGTGCGCTGTACCCTGGGTCATATGTAAGCTGCTTCATAGCATCAAAGTAGTTTTTATCCTTAAGCATTACGTTTTTGTTCTCAAGCAAGGCTAAAACGTTGCCCTTGCTATCTACAATACGGTAGTATCCTTCTCCGTCGAAAATATTTATTTGGAGCACTTCCCCAAGCTTATCCACCCGCATAACACCTACTGCAGCGGCAATAGCCTTTCCGTCCTTTAGTATAGGCGACACTATAGAAACACTGCGCTCCCCGTCTATACTGGATATATACATATCCGTCATAAAGGCCTCGCCATCGTCCAGTCTTTCCAAATATCCCATTTCACTAATATCAATTAAGTGCCCATCGCTTGTATAGCCTTGACCCTCTAAAAAATATATAGCTATCCTTTCAAATTGAGTGCCCGTAGCCATTTTTTTAATAAAACTATAAGTCTCCTCAGATTTTAAATCCTCGTATTCAGAAAGCATGACCGCTAAGGCGTCTATATATTTTACATGACCCTTCATGACGCTGTTAACATAGCTAGTGCTTTGAGACGCAACCTCTTTTAAACGATTTGTACCTACCATAGCCTGGTTCTTATTGGTTTCCATGACAAATGAGTATAAAAATAAAGCGACACACATAATTGCAACAGAAAATAATACAACTGTAGCAAAAATATGGCGCTTTTCACGCAAGAAGTTGTTCTCATTCATATTTAATTACCCCTTAACAACGTATAATTAAAAATATATGCTACATCGAAGTGAAAATAATAACGAAGGCTAATAAGTATTTATGTTTATTATAGAACAAAATATACATTTGGTCTAGTATGAAAAACAACTATCAGCACAACAACTGTACTACTAACAAAAAAGCCGGTATGCTACTTATCAGCATACCGGCTAAACCTTAAAACGTTACAAAAAAACACCCTACTTTAAATAAGATAGGGTGCTTTTGCCTTAGTAATTTGCTTGTGAGTCAAAAGAGCTAACGCAGGTTATGCTCATGATCTAAGTTTAATGGTTTTGTGTAAAAGTAATTCGCCTGTATCCTCATACCCCATTTTTTTATATAAAGATTGAGCCTTGACGTTATCTCTATGCGTGGTTAAGTGAAAATGAAAAATACCTCGAGAAATTATTTCGCTTTCTAAGCATTGCATCAATGCTGCGCCCACACCTTGTTTCCTGTATTCCTCTTTTACAAAAAGCGTCTCAATATCAACACGATTGTCGATATAGCAAATGGACTTAATGATGATTGCTGTGGCATAACCAACAGCTACCTCATCAATGAAAGCAATACTAATAACCTCATTTATGTTTTCTTCAAGAGATTTTTTCATAATCGGCTTTGATGTTGTATTTTCAAAAAGCTCGTTTAGAGAAAATAAAGCATCTAAGTCATTTGCTGTTGCAAGCCTAACTTCCATATTTTAACTTCACCTAATATTAATAATCGCTAACTATACACCAAAAGCTGCCAAACTCATGTCTGACAGCTTTCGATAAAATCCTTATGCGGATGACAGGAGTTGAACCTGCACACCATGGGTACTAGATTCTAAGTCTAGCGCGTCTGCCAATTCCGCCACATCCGCATGATTTACCAACGAAAGTAATAATACACTATTTTGTTTTATTAGTCAACAGTAAATTTTAAAATTTTAAAATATTATTGACAAGCTCTCATAAATAAAGATAATTTGTTATATAAAACTATAAGGAGTCTGATTATGTCTAATATTGAGTCAATTATTTTTAAGGTTCAGCTTGGAAAGGGTTTGTGGAGAAAAATCCAAATAAGCTCTGATGCAACGCTGGAGGATCTATCCTACGAAATACTAAACGCCTATGATTTCGATTATGACCACCTATATGCCTTTTTTATGGACAACAAGGAGTGGTCTGACGATGAAGTTTACTGGCACCCAGAGCATGATGAGGAACCGTCTGCCAGCGACGTTCAATTATCCTTCTTTCAATTTGAAAAAGGTGATAAGTTCAAATTTGTTTATGATTTTGGAGAAAACTGGAGTTTTAATATTTCAGTATTCAAGCTAAGCGAAGAAGCTGTGACAGAGCCTGTTATTTTTGATATAAAAGGCGAGTCACCTGTACAATATGTTAATGGCGAAGATTTTGATGATGATTATGACGAGGATTATATAGACGAGTAAATATCAGCTTATTTATTCTTCCGGTAAAAATTATTAGATTTTTTATTTGCCCTTGAAAAGCAACCCAGCTTTTCAAGGGCATTTTTATTGCGTGAATTAAAGGCAGATAATACCCTTGAAAAAAATAATAAAGTTGCTACAAGCCATTGTTAATGGTATAATTAACCTGATTATTTCATAAAAATATGCAGGCCTTTTAAAAATTTGTGCCTATGCTTTCAAAAGTATGTATCTGAGGAAGGAATTTTTTTGGAGCTTCTTGAAAAATATGAAAACCCTCTTCCCGTATTGAAAACCGATTTTAATAAAATTGCCATAGAAGCCGACTCTGCCTATGAAAACAGTTTTTTCATTTATAATGGGGGCGGTGCTCACTTGTCCGGGGAAATCTTATCAAACACAAGAGCCGTTACATTTTCCCCCGATAAATTTTACGGCAACAAGGTACGCATATATTATAAAATCAACTTTGACCAGCTGACCGTTGGAGATGTTATTAAAAGCTCTGCCGTAATAATTTCAAACGGCGGTGAAAAATCC
>CAYWBF010000264.1:0-4309 GCA_964456085.1 uncultured Eubacteriales bacterium | reverse complement strand
AAGCACGCTGTTTCCTGTGGAAATGGAACGGATGCATTAGTAATTGCTTTGGAGGCTCTAGGAATTAAGCCGGGCGATGAAGTAATTACTACGCCCTTTACTTTTTTTGCCACGGCGGAGGCTATTTCCAAGATTGGTGCAACTCCTGTATTTGTTGATGTTAAAGAAAACACCTTTAATATAGACCCTGAAAAAATCGAAGCAAAAATTTCCCCCAAGACAAAAGCTATTTTGCCTGTACATATATTTGGACAACCGGCAGAGATGAATAAAATTATGGGAATTGCAGATAGGTACGGCTTAAAGGTGATAGAGGACTGTGCCCAGGCAATAGGCTCGGAATTTATGAATAAAAAGGCTGGTAGCTTTGGACATGCCGCTACCCTCTCCTTTTTCCCCACAAAGAATCTAGGATGTTTAGGTGATGGGGGAATGATACTGACTAATGATGATAAGGTAGCTATTGTAGCAAAAGCCTTGCGTAATCATGGGGGAGGAGAAAATGGCAGACTTGCACACGGAGTGCTTACAGGGGAAGTTTTAGAGGAGTTAAATGCGTCAGACTCGGTTGCTCCTAAATACTTCAACTATTTAATAGGATTCAATTCAAGGCTTGATACCTTGCAAGCAGCAGTATTAAACGTAAAGCTTAAGCTGCTTGAGGAGAACAATAAAAAAAGAAGTTCCTTGGCAAGCTTCTATATAGAGCAGCTTAAAGGGATTCCTGTGTATCCTCAAAATATAGTGGACAATGCAAAGAGTGTTTATCATCTTTTTGTAATGCTTACTGAAAATAGAAATCAATTATCTGATTTTTTAAATAAAAATAATATAGCAACTGGTGTTTATTATCCTGTGCCTATGCACTTGCAGAAGGTATACTCAAGCTTAGGCTACAAAAAGGGCGATTTGCCCGTAGCTGAAGGCTTATGCGAAAGAGCACTTGCTATTCCTTTAAATCCTACTCTTTCCTTTGAGAAGGCGCAGTATATAGTTACTACTATAAGAAAGTTTTATGAACGTTAAAATTTTGTGGAGTGTGTCATAATGAAAGAACAGCTTCTAAAAAAAATAATGGACAAGACGGCTACTATTGGCGTGGTGGGGTTAGGCTATGTGGGTTTACCACTAGCTGTAGAAAAAGCAAAGGCAGGTTACAAAGTAATTGGCTTTGACATACAACAAAACAGAGTTGATATGGTAAACGCAGGCGAAAATTATATTGGTGACGTAGTGGACAGTGATTTGCAGCAAATTGTAAAAGATAAGAAGATTTCTGCAACGGTTAATTATGAGGAAATAAAAAAGGTCGACTGTGTTGCAATTTGTGTTCCTACTCCCCTAGACAATCACCTTCAGCCAGATATAAGCTATGTGAGAAATTCTGCCGAGGAAATAGCAAAATATATACAAAGGGGAACCTTGGTTGTTTTAGAGAGCACCACTTATCCGGGGACAACCGAAGAAGTGGTTCTTCCTATTTTAGAAATAAGCGGACTAAAGTGTGGTACTGACTTTTTTCTAGCCTTTTCTCCTGAGAGGGTTGACCCGGGTAATAAAATTTACAACACAAAAAACACACCTAAGGTTGTTGGTGGTGTAGATAAAGCTAGTTTGCAGGTAGCGTCTGCACTTTATAGACAGGTACTTGATGGGGAGGTTCATGAGGTATCATCACCCGCTGTTGCAGAAATGGAAAAAATCTTGGAAAATACCTTTAGGAATATTAATATTGGACTGGCTAACGAAATGGCTATCTTATGTCACAAAATGGGAATTGATGTTTGGGAGGTTATAGAAGCGGCTAAGACTAAGCCGTATGGTTTTATGCCTTTTTATCCTGGCCCCGGCTTGGGTGGCCATTGTATTCCTATTGACCCTTTTTATTTAACTTGGAAGGCTAGGGAGTTTGATTACCATACTCGGCTGATTGAAACGGCCGGAGAAATAAATAGCCATATGCCGGATTTTGTTGTGGAACGGATAATGAAAATTTTAAACAGATTCATGAAAGCGCTTAACGGAGCGGATATTCTAGTTTTGGGTGTTGCCTATAAGCAGGATATTGATGACGTTAGGGAGTCACCGGCTTTAAAGGTCATTGAAAGGCTTTTGGAAAATGGAGCTAATGTTAGGTACCATGACCCTTATGTTAGTAGGTTTGCGCTTAAGGATAGGGTTTTTGAGTCCGTTTCATTTGATGAGGTTGTTTTAGGTAGTGCGGATTTGGTTGTTATTACTACATTACATTCGTGCTTTGATTATGCGTTTATTCAAAAGAATTGTAAGTTTATTTTTGATACTAAGAATGCTATGGCAACAATTGAAAAAAGGGACAATATCGAGAGTTTGTAGAGTTGCAGCTACTGATTTCTGGTTTCAATGGTCTATTAATAGAATTTCATGCGTTTTTTTGATTTTTATCAATTAGAGAATAAAATTCAACAATATACTAATGTTAAGTTTTAGAAATTAGAGGTGGGTTTTGTGAACTCTTGTGATGGTTCTTTCACGTATGGTTATTACGATAACTTAATAAGTTATTTATTAGAGAAGAATATTTATTTTCTGATTATTTAAGTTTAGATTGTAACAATAAAAATATTATTCTTAGATATGATGTGGACTTTGACTTTATTAGTATTAAAAAATTAATTGAAATTGAAAACGCAAATGGAATTTATTCTACTGTTTTTTTTCAACCCAATTGCCCGCTATACAATATGCTTTCAGAATCAGTTATGAGTACTATAGAATTTATTCACCAATGCGGAGGGATTATTGGCCTACATTTAGATCAAGGCTTTTTCAAGAACAGTCAAGAGCTACAAGAAGGTATTGTTTTTATGTATGATTTTTATAGCAGATATATTCCGCTTTCAAAAGTTTTCTCCTATCATAGGCCTTCTGTGTATGATTATGAAGATTTTAACATAGATGGCTTTTATAATGCTTATGATGCGAGTATATTTAATAATTTTGTATATATATCTGATAGTAGCCGTAGAGCCTTTTGGAGACAAGATAGGTTAAGTACGGCAATTAATGAAGGAAAATCAGTTAATTTAGTTACCCATCCAGTGTGGTGGAGGAAAAAGGATTCAGATTTAGACCAATGCAAAAATTCTTTTAAAACTTTATTTAACGAGACAATTTTAGATGAATACTTAACCCCCCAATATGGATTTCGCGAAAAATATAATTAAGGAGGGTTAGTCATGGAAAAAAATTCAAATTTATGGTTTCGCAGCTTCATGCTTTGAATTTATTTGATAAATGTTTAAGTAATGATTTTGAAATATTCAATGTTTCTGAAAGTCAAAATCCTCAAAGTAATACATTAATTTTTACAAATAATTTTTCTAAGGATTTATATTTGAGTTTTGAGAGAATAAAATAAAGTATAATATTAATTCCAAAATGTCAAGATTTAATGCTTGGTTCTTCTGAAAATATTTATTTGCAATGCGAAAACCCTAGATATAGCTATGCTTTTATTTTAAACTATATACTAAAAAGTAGTTATAATAAAGAAGAATTTAAGCATTATAAAAATGGCAGCTTTACGGGAGAAAATGTAATAATTGGCGAAGGTACACAGTTAGAACCATTTGTGTTTATAGGTTCAAATACTGTTATAGGTAGAAATTGTTTAATTAAAACAGGGGCAAAAATAGGCTCAAATGTAAAAATCGGGAATAATACAGTAATCAGAGAGAATAGTATAATTGGCTTTTATGGTTTTGGAGTAGAAACCGAGCAAACAGGAGAAACAATTAAAATTCCCCATATTGGCGGAGTCGTTATTGGAGATGACGTAGAAATCGGTGCACTAAACACAGTTGCTTCAGGTACTATTTTACCTACTGTAATTGGTAATTTTACTAAGACAGATGATCATGTGCATATTGCACATAATTGTAAAATTGGTAATAGTGTAATTATAACAGCATGTGCGGAAATTAGTGGAAGTGTAACTGTAAAAGACTTTTGTTACTTAGGTCCTAATTGTTCAATTATTAACAAAGTAACGCTAGAAGAAAATGTTTTTATCGGGATAGGTTCTGTGGTGCTTAAAAATTGTGTAGAAAATTCTATATATGTTGGAAATCCAGCCAAATTTTTGAGAAGTAGAATATAAGTTTTGGTATAAAAAAGCTGTGGAGAGAGTTAGAGATGTTGAAGAAAGATATAATAAAAATGGTTACCGTGATTGGTGCAAGACCGCAATTTGTTAAAGCAGCAGTAATTTCTAGGGCAATTAAAGAAGTAGGTTGTGATATGATTAATGAAGTTATTGTTCACACTG
>CAYWBF010000263.1:0-4311 GCA_964456085.1 uncultured Eubacteriales bacterium | reverse complement strand
TTGCAATTTTTAGTTTTATGTTTTAATATTTTTCTATGAAATTTCCATGGTAGATTATGTTTACAGAAAATTCTTTACACTCCTGTTTTGGCTAAGTCATATGTGTCATTTGCATATACAACCAAACACTTTAAATTGGTAGTCACTTCAACTTCTTGCTTGATGGTTTGATGTTTTCCCTATTATCGGGGCGTAGTTCCGCAAATCACCCTTGAAGGGGTGGTGCGGTGATTAACACTAAAATTTAGTTTAATCAAGTTTTGACTTTCACCAACATACAAATATCATACCGGTGACACTCTTTATGTATCAGTCTGTTTGATAGTAAATGCCTTAAGCTAGATGTTTAACAAAACCCATAACGGTTTTTTGATAAAACTAATTTTCTTGCACAAATTAGTCCTAAAATTGACATATTTCCGTATTCTACAGCCACTTAAGTAGACAATTTATTTTTACCCTTGATATGTTTCCATATACTTCTAGACCTTGAGTTGATGGTTTATTTTCTGCTAATATGAATCAAGGATACTTTTTTGGCATAAAAAATTAACGGCTGTAACTTGTACGGTTACCGCCGTTAGCCTGATTAATACTTTCCTTTGTGGTTGAAGTAAATATCTATTAAGAGTTATTGGTTTTGTAAGAAAATTAAAAATAGAAAGAATTAAACAATAGTCGTAAATACAAAGTTTTGCTTGAGAGCAACTTGATGAGCTGGCTGTGGAATGTCAATAATGAAAAGATAAGCGAAAAATTGACTGATTTTCATCATCAAGTGAATGAACATTGCTGAAAGATGCTATACATTGGCACCCTAAATGATTGTAACTTGAACATCATTTTACTTATGGTATCGTCTTGCCATATCATCGATAAAAGCTGGTTGTGCTCTAAACATTGATTGGTTTTTTAGCAAACTGGTTTTAGATATTGTATCGGAATTTGCGATAAATAGGTTATTGAAATGATTTTTTGCTTCTGCTAATGTCATATGATTTGGAGAACTATATCTATTTAAGCTGGCTTCATCATTCCCATTGTTTCCGTCATCTTCCCAATGGCAAACAGGGCATATAAAATAGTGACCTCGCATACTTAACGTCTTGTAGGTACAACATGGGCAAGCATGTAGGTCCTCCGTTTCGCCTTCAACTATAATATTATCACCCAACAATGCAGATAACTGTTCAGAAATATAATCATTCCTAACACCAATGTACCTATGCTTTAGTGCTTCCATAATAAGTGGGTCATATCTTTTATCCATAACATTTTCCGGAGGGTATTCTGTACTGATAATCTCATTTTGAAGATCTGTCGGTAAATCATGAAATACCGCATCATCTTCATCAATACCCCACCAAGATAATAATATCTCCGTACGGTTCTTTGATGATATAACTTTTATCTGTTCGCTGCATATTTCTGTTATAGCTTTATTTCTATCCATATCTTAAACCTCTTTTCTTTAGTGAAATTACATTGTTTCATAATGAATAGAAGATAGCCACACAAACTGTGCGGCTATTTAGTGGAGATTGTACGTTTTTTGCAGCTAACCACTCAGTCTAAATTGTTTAGAATAGTATTAAGGATGAATTTTACACTCTCTTCGTTTTTAGGTCTTCTTCCGCAATATCTGTGCATAAACCATTTAATATCCTGCCAAGTATGTTTTTGCAATTCAAATATTTCACTTCTTAATTGTTTATGCTCACTCTTAGATTCAATCCTTTTGAATTCCTTCGCTTGCATCAGACATATTGAAGACTTAAAGCAAAACGCTGCCGTTTATGATTCTTTGGTTGTTTTGGTTGAGAAACTAATACAAAATATCAAGGAAGCTAAAAGTTTAGAGCAAGTGTTCTTAAGTATTGAAACGCTGGCCACTATCATTGATTTATGTTATGTAAATGCGCCTAAAAATAACCTCTTTGAAAGGATTGTCCCTATGTCAGAAGAACGCTTAAGCAATGTCAGAATCGTAAGGCTTCCGGCCATGACGGTAGCATCATACTGCGCTGAGAGTGCCTCACCCGAAGATGATTGCTTCAAAGTACACAGCAAATTTGTGCTGGAAAACAACTTACACAAGTGGAGCGGCTTTCGCCAATTTGGATTTAACAATCCTAGCCCCACCGAAGATAATCCAATCTATGGCTATGAATGTTGGGTAACTATACCGGATGATTTCCATGTTCCTGCTCCTTTTACCAAAAAGCAATTCAGCGGTGGCTTGTATGCGTCTATTTCCACAGACATGAACGAAATTGGTGAACGTTGGCAGATGTTGTTCAACTGGTGTAAAAACAGCGATAAATATGACATCGATTTTTCATGCCAATGGCTTGAGGAGTGTAGTATGGATTATGAAACCTTCATTTCAGGAAAAGAGCAGCAGCTTGACTTGCTCGTGCCCATCAATATAAAATCTGATATTGCTCTCAAATAAATAATATTATTTGCACAATAAGATAAAGCCGCCTTTCAAAAATAAAAGGCGGCCTTTTTATCTAAAAATGTTTAGCCATGTCATTTGGTATTGTAAAGGCAGTTATAAGTTTTGTGAGAACAATATAAAACACATTGTTATTAAATAAATTTTGATGTACACTTAAACGTATAAAGTAATTATTATTAAAAAGGAGGAAAATATGCGAATTGCAGTATTTATGGGAAGCCCACGAATCAACGGTAACACCTCAGAGTTATGTAAGCCATTTTTGAATGAGCTTAAATCATTCGGAGCGGAGGTTACATATACAACACTTGTGAATAAACGAATAAGCCCATGTAAATCGTGCAATAAATGTCAGCAGGTTTCAGAGGTTTACGGTTGCGTTCAAACAGACGATGATATGTTAGAAATAGTCAGCGAAATAATAAATTCAGAAGTTATCGTATTTGCTACGCCTATTTATACATGGTACTGCCCGGCAGAGATGAAAGCATTGCTTGATAGGCATTACGGCTTGAATAAATACTATGGCAAAGGCACAGGCTCGCTTTGGGGTGGTAAAAGCGTAGCTATAATTGCTACTCATGGCTATGAGCGTGAATATGCTACTGAACCATTTGAAAAAGGAATAAAAAGGCTGTGCGAGCATTCAAATTTAAAATACATTGGAATGTATTCAGTCCGTGATATAGACAGTGGTGAATCTGAATATCTTGCAAGCTTTCAAACATCTGAAGCAGTAGAGGGTGCAAGAGCATTTGCACGGGAAATTTTGAAACATTTTTAATTTATAAAAATGATAGCATAAATGAACAAAAGTTTTGTTCAAATAAGGTTTTAAGTAGTTCGTGTGAATCGTAGTATATAAACCATTTTGCTGACAAGATGGATATAGTTTCTAAGTTATCAACAGCCGTCAATTAAAATTTTGGCGGCTCTTTTTGGTGCGCCCCGCATGGGTAATAACTTAACTGTGAAAGTACGTTACACGCTTGGCAGGATTATGCTTGTTTTGTTCCCAATACATTCAATCGCCTAAAAATTTCAAAACATCTACCATCGTTTTGCTTGCACTTTTCAGCCATTGAAGTGACAACAAAATCCCTGAAACTGTTCTTATTTTCCTCATCTTTGATATAAGAAAGAAAAGGCACTATGCACGGCTGGTCAATCCATTTGTTCATTGCGACCTCATTGTCAAAATATCTGTCGGCGTTTTCAATGAAAGCCTTAAATTCTGAAAAGCCGGATTCACTTAACAATCGGATATATTCCTCTGTATCTGGCATATACCACGGCCATTCAAATCCCTCGAATAGAGTATTAAATTCTGGCATATACATGGCGTCCCTCAGAGTTTGATTAAGATTAGAGCAGTTGCCATAGCCAGCAAAGCTCCAGACAATTACGCCACCAGCTTTAAGAGCCTTTTTGCTGTTATCTAAAAGACGCTTATGATCTTTGACCCAATGTAGTGCTGCGTTGGAGTATATTACATCAAATTCCTCAGAGAAATCCATATGGTTAATATCCATTTGCATAAATACTAAGTTTTTCTTACTTTGCTTCCTAGCTTCATCAATCATACCAATGGAGGCATCAACTCCTACTACTTTTCCATTTGGAACTTTATCTGCTAACTGAGCGGTCAGCACACCATCGCCGCAACCTAAATCAAGTATTGATGCATTCTCTGAAAAGCTAAAATCTGAAATCAACTTACTCCCCCATTCTTTTTGATGGGAAGAAGCATTTTTATATTTTTCACCATTAAAGTTAAATGTCATGATTATGCCTCCGCAAAATAAATAGTCTTCATTCTTAGTATTAAATCAAAATTTCAAGGTAAA
>CAYWBF010000262.1:0-4331 GCA_964456085.1 uncultured Eubacteriales bacterium | reverse complement strand
TTTAAAATCCTTTAGGCTCCAAACCTGTGTATAGGAAATCGCTGGTAAAATAATTCCTTTGCACTGCTTCACCAACTCACCGCAAAGTTCCTCTGCCAAAAAGGTGTCCGTCCCAATGGGCAAGTGAGGGCCATGAGCCTCCACCGCCCCTACAGGCAAGTAAGCTATTTTGTTTTCGGCAACTAATTTTTCTAAATCCTGTGAATTTTGATTAACAAGCTTCACTATATCACCTAGCCTTTAAAAGCAAACGCCTTTTTGGGATTTTCAATAAAGAATTTTTTTAGCAAGTCCTTGCCGTCAAGTCCGGCTTCTGTTGCTTCATTAATAAAGCGGTCGCTCCACTTGCCGATAATAAATCCTAAGCCAGGTCCATAGCCATAGCTGTTATAGTAAGAGCGTCTGGCCATATCACCGCTGATTAGAATTTTGTCAGCATAGCCAGCCATACATAGCTTGATAATAGATTCTATTCTATGGCTTTCCGGGGCGTATTTGATTTTTCCCATGCCGTCAAAGCACAAGTAGGCGCCTGTTTTCAAAATCTCTTTATAATAGTAAATATCCAAATTCCTGTCCATATGCCCAAAGGAAACATGCTCCATGCAGATGCCCTCCTGGGTCAAAAGCTTAATCTGCTCTAACGCCATAGTTCCGGCTTCCGTATGACAGTGCAGCGGAGCGTTAGTAAGCTTTTGTGCTCTGGCTACGGCTCTGATTGTTTTTTCTTCTAGGGGAATTATTGAGTTATAGCCTGTGCCAAGCTTTACCTGTCCGGCTTTATATTCCGTACCCTCTAAGCCGTGAGTAACCTCTTTTACCACATGCTCCGTAAGTGTATCTATTGTACTTTCTTCAATCCACTGCAAATATGTGTCGTAGTCACCCAAAAGCTCCTTAAGTCTTGGAGTAAGCTTTGAATCCCACAAAAATCCTTTGTTAAAACCGGCTGTACCCACTACTTGTACTCCGGTGTCTTTGGAAATTTCGGCTACTTCCTCCACATCACGGCCATAGTCGATTGCCGTTGCATCAACAATGGTTTTGCCTCCCATTGACTTAAAAAGCAGTACATCTTGGGTAGATTTCTCCACGGAGTCAAGAATTAAATCCATTGTTCCTCTTTCAAGCCAGTAGGCAGGCCTACATATTATATGCTCATGAGAATATGTGTAGCCCAAATCCTCCGGCGAAATATCCCCTAATAATGTTCGTACAAATGCCATCTAACTCATCTCCAGTTTTTCCTTATCTAAATAAGGAAGCAATCACCTTAATAATTGGCGCTAATAAAAACATATCGCTGTCTGCCGCCCACATTGCTGTATCAGGAATGGTGGAGCCGATTAGGAATGTAACCATAAAGTATTGACCTATAGCCACAATGGTAGCAGTAATAAAGCCGCCTATTAAAGCACCTCTAACACCGCCGGTGCTGTTGCCGAAAACGCCGGCTGTTGCTCCGTGGAAGAATAAAACTATCATAGTAGGAACAAAAACATATCCCACAGTATTTCCAAGTACAAGCAGCCAGAAAATAGCACCCACAAACGCCCCAAGGAATCCAAGAATAACGGAGTTAGGAGCAAAAGGATATACAATAGGGCAGTCCAAGGCAGGTCTTGCTCCCGGAACAAGCTTAGTTGCAATACCGTTAAACGCAGGAACAATTTCTCCAATGAACATTCTAACGCCAACTAACACAACGGCAATACCACCGGCAAATTTCAAGGACATAATAGTAGCGTACACAAAGAAGTTTGTAGTGCCGGATTTTGAAAGAATAGCCACAGCGTTCTCTGTTTGCTTGAAATATAGCACTGCTGCACCGACAACAAACAAAATAGTCATTGTAAGTCCTGTAATAATGTTGGAATCTCTAATAAAAGCAAGCTTTGGTGAAAATTTTAAATCCTCTGCGTTTTTCTTGCTGTCGCCCAAAACCTTACCGGCAAGTGCGCTGATTAAGGCTACAGATGCGGATGTATGCCCAAGAGCAATTTTGTCGTCCTTTGTAATAGCCTTCATAAATGGCTGAACGATAGCTGGCTGGATAGTCCAGTACAAGCCCATGAAAACAGTCAGTAAGGCTGTCAATATAAATGGGCTAATATTTGGAGCTGTGCTAACAATTACACCAGCAAAAATCGTTGTAGTCCAAAACATCATATGACCTGTTAAATAAATATACTTAAACTTTGTAACTCTGGCCAAAAGTAGATTTATTAAGAAGCCAAGTGTCATAGCAAGAGTAATGCTGCCGCCGTAAGCTTCCAAAAATGCGCTTTGCCCCATAAAGCTGGTAAAGGTTTGGCTGGTAAGCCCGAAAACCTCCGCCCACATAGGCTCAAACAAAATTAACGCCCCAACAATTACATCAGCCCCCATACCGATTATAAGGAAGCCAATAATTGCTTTGATGGTGCCTTGAACAATTTGGCTAAAATCCTTCTTTTGAAGCGCCAAGCCTATTAACACAATAATCCCAATTAATATGGATGGCTGTCCGAAAATATTTTGGGCAATCCAATTTAATGCATCCATTTTAATACCAACCTTTCTTTTTTTGAGTTTGAGATGAAATCCCAATACTTAGATGATAGTTTTTAATTTTGTCTAAGAAACGAGAAATTGCTAATCTCGTTAAATTATGTTCTTATTTTTAAGTGCCGTAAAAATTTCGTTTTTGTCAATGTAGTTTTCTACAATAACCAAATTCTGTCCTTCTAGCGATTGAGCTAGCTCGCTTGTAGTAATAATGTAGTCGCAGGGCATACTTTTTGCCGAGGATACGTCGCAGTGCTCTACGTCGGCGTTAACTCCGTTTGTTCTCAGCACGTCGTCCACACTCATTTTCAGGATTAAGCTAGTGCCAAGCCCTAATCCGCACACCGTTAAAATTTTCATAATGCTCACCTCATATAATTATTTTTTAAAGCCATTGTTTATATAGCACCCCCCTAAACTGTAAATAAACTGCAAACCTCCTCCTCTGTTTGAGCACCGGCAATATCCTGCAAAAACCTACCGCTTGTTAACACAGCAGCAATTTTGCCAATAAAAGCCACATGCTCATCGCTGTTTTTAGCAGCCAATGCCATAACAACAGATACAGGGTCATTAGCGGCACTTCCAAAGGGCACAGCCTCTTTAAGTCTTATTAAAGACAGTCCCTCCTCCAAAACCCCGTTCTCCGGTCTGGCATGTGCAATTGCAATCCCCGGAGCCAAAACAAAATACGGCCCGTTAATCTTAAGATTGTCAATCATTGCTTTAATATAATCCGCTGTCACATAACCGGACTTAAGTAAAAGCTCTCCGGCTTCTTGAATAGCTTGGTGACAGTGGTTGCAAACCACATCTAATTTAATATTTCCTATACTCAGCAACTCCATAAAATCCCTCCCGTTTAATTAAAGTTAGTTTAGGTTATCAAAAAACGCCAAAAACTCGTCAACCTCACTAAAAGCGTGAACATACCGTAAAAAATTGTTTTTTTCTACCAAATTTATAAAATCAATAAGCGCAGCCGAATGCTCCAAGCCGTCAACGCTGCAAAAAGCAACCACTGTGCGTATCTCCTTATTTTCAGAAAACCTTACCGGCTCCTTTAAGGTAACAAGGCTAAAGGCAGTTTTAAACACATTGCCTTTATTTTCAGCATGGGGAATAGCCAAGCCATCACCAATCACAATATAACTGCCGAATTTTTTGACCATCTCAATAGTCTGAAAGGGATAATCGGCGGATACACAACCATCATTTACAAGAAGCTCCCCAGCCTTAAAAATGGCACTCTCCCAGCTATCAGCAGCAAGCTGTAAAAAAATCCGCTCCCTTGAAAGGGATTTAACAAACCCAAGTCCTTCTTCCTTATGGTTAAAAACAGAATTTAAGTCTTTTATAAGAGCGTCCTTGTCTTTTACAATACAGTTCTTATCGATAACCTTTAGCACAGCCTCCATAGAAATATGCTTCTTTTCCTTTAGTCCGGCTTGCTTTAGCCGTTCAACGTCTATTGCAGAAATCAAGGGGCTAATATTTATGGTTTTTTTATTAAGGTTTAGCTCAATAGGTACGGTGGATACCACTAAGTCAATTTCCTCTAGGTGTATTTCAGTAATCTTGTAATGGGGAATTATGGCTCTAATCTTTACATAAAAGAGGTCGTTTATCTTTTCACGGACAATAGATGAGGTACCAATGCCCATGCCGCAGATTATAACTATATTTTCAATGCTATGGCTTGCTTCAATAATATTAGCCATTATGTTTTCAGCTAAAATGGTAAAGTAGCCTATTTCGTCCTCGCTGAATTTTATATTAAGCAG
>CAYWBF010000261.1:0-4341 GCA_964456085.1 uncultured Eubacteriales bacterium | reverse complement strand
ATGAGATTACGTCTATACTTATGGAGAAAAATATTTCTTACGGTATACTTCAAGACGAAATTTATAACCTAACTGTGAACAGTGATAAGGAATATGGAGTTAAATATTTAGCCGCCTCTGGGGAAGAACCTCAGCATGGTGTAGACGGATATTTGGAATATCATTTCGATACCTCTGAAAAAACCAGAAGGCCAGTGGAGCTTGCCGACGGCAGCGTGGATTATAGAAATTTGCAGCTTATAAATATAACAAATAGAGACGATGTTTTGATTACAGTCGTTCCACCTGCCGAGGGTGTAGACGTGATTATTGTTCAGGGAACTCCCTTGACCCATAGACGGGGCAATCATGCACCTCTTGTAGCAATAGGTGCAAATGTGGGTATTTCTGAGGACAAAACCTATTATTTTGCCCAATGCAGCGGACTTATTATTTATAATAATAATAAACTGTCGGTGACGCCTATTTATGTTGTGGAGGGTAATGTAGACAGCTCTACCGGCAATATTGATTTTAACGGCTCCGTAATTATTCGGGGTAATGTATTTACAGGATTTTCTGTGTCTGCCGGAGGTAATATCGAGGTTTTTGGCGTTGTGGAGGGTGCAAATATTTTATCCGGCGCAAACGTTGTAATTTACGGAGGCATACAGGGCAGCGGTAAGGCAGTTATTAGTGCCGATGGGAACCTTGATGTTAAATATATTACAAACGCTACCGTTTCTGTTAAAGGTAACATTTTTACAGAAAGCATAATGCACTCTAAGATAAAGAGTAAGGGTAGGGTTGAAGTGCTTGAAAAATCCGGGCTTATAGTAGGGGGAAAGTTATCTGTGCTGGAGAAGGTAACGGCAAAGGTCATTGGATCGCCTATGGCCACGGCTACTGACATTGAGGTTGGCCATGACCCAGATGTCATTGAGGAATACAACGACACCATTGATGAGTACGAAAGAAACCTAAAGGAGTTTAAGGAGCTGGAAAGCAACGTTGACTCACTTAACGCCTTATATGAAAAAGACCAGCTTTCCGGCGAAAAGAAAAATCATTTGTATAAGCTGGTAAAAAATAAGCTTAAGCTACGTACACGACTTGAAAAATTAAGCGCAGAGGTAGAGGAGCTTTCTGAAAGTATACAAAACCACAACGGTGAGGTAACGGCGTTTAACGTAATACATTGTGGGGTAAACTTACTTATCGGGAATGCTCGTATGCTTGTGCGTGATGATATTGCAAGGGTTAGTCTTATAAATGAACATGGAAAGGTAATAAGTATTGAACCAGGGGAATAGTACATAAGTACAGGGAGGTTTTTTATGTCAATTTTACCCGTAGATTTGCAAGTAATGGTTCAACGAGGCAGCGAGATGACACGGCTTGTTAATGCAGACAACCACAGGGCTGAGGTTGATGTGCAGCAGTTTAATCAGATTATGGTAAAGCAATCAGAGGTTAAGGAGCAGCAAGTTGCTGAGACGGATAAAACCGTTAAACAGCAAATTAATAAGGATGGTAAAAACAAGGGAGACGCTTCCAGTAAGAAAAGAAATCAAAATGATAAAAAAGAAAAAGAAGCGGAAAAACCAAAGGAGCTTAAAAGCTCCAGTATGTTTGATGTAAAAATCTAGGGCAGTGTATTAATAATACACTGCCAAAATTTAGCTTATATACGGAGGAAAAAATGGGTTCTGTGCTGCCTGCAATTTTGCTTGGCTCAGTTATTGTTGGTATAATTATTATTCTTGCCGCACTTATTTTTATGAGGCCTGAGAACAAAAATGGGGCGATGAATTATCTTGAGGTAGATAATACAATAAAAGCTATTGATTCCAGTATCGAGGAAATGGATAAGGCCATGGAGGAGTTTGCCAAAATGTCTGACTCCATTTTCAACGAAATAGACGAAAAGTACAAGGAGCTTCTGTTCCTGTATACGTTAATCGATAATAAAAAGGAAGAGATTGCTGCCAGCTTTAGCTCCTCGGTAGCCCCACCTGCTCCTGCGATTATTAAAAAGGAGCCGAAAAGAGAGGCTATATCCAAAGCCAGACCAAAGCCAAAGCTTGAAAACCCCAACCTTGCAGAAATTTGGCAGCTTAATGCCCAAGGCTTTTCCATACCAGAGATAGCAAAGAAGCTGGAGCTGGGACAGGGCGAGGTAAAGCTTATGCTGGAGCTTAGTAAAGTTGGTGATATTTAATGCAGCTTAGAGGTTTATTAATAGGTTTGGGCTTGGGAATAATTCTTTCTTCCGTTATATTTTATTTTGGGTACAGTGTAGAGCTTAAAAAAGCGGCTTTGGCTGTAGCCGAAGCACAGGAGCTTAGTGATGCGCTGGTTATTGCAAGGGCAAAAGAGCTTGGAATGATTTCCAAGGAAGAATCACAGAAAGCAACAGAGGAGATTTCCACTGAAAAGATTATTAAAGAGGCATCTGCTATAGGTATGCTTTTTCCAGGAGAAGCAAATAAAGAGGCAGAACCTATACCAGAGAGCACACCAGAGGCTTTACCTGAACCTACTAATATAGAGGAACCGGCTCTACAGGAGCCTTCCTCCATACCTGATGTATCAGCAGAGCCACTGCCTCAGATTTCCCTTGAGCCGTTGCCTTCCTTTGAGGTAAAGGTTATTGATCCGGGAAAGCTTGTTGAGGTAGAGATAAAAGAAGGGACAAACGCCCTTGAAATTAGCCAAATGCTTCAACAGGTAGGCGTAATTGATGATTATGAAGCGTTCAGAAGATATGCTGTGGCGCAAAATGCAACAAAACGACTTGGAAAGGGTATCTTTACTTTGCCCTTAAGTGGAGATTACGAAACAGTTTTAAAAATTCTTTCACGAAATAATATTCAATAAAAACGTGAGTTCGACGAAGTCGAATAAGCCGCTTTAGCGGCTTAAATTGCAAAGCAATTTTCACGTTTTGTTCGACGAAATTGCGGTTTTTGCAATTTCGTCGAACTCACATAATAATACTAATGCTAGGGTGTTTATATAAACACCCTTTTTTAAGGAGCAAAAATCATGCCAATTAAGGTTCCGGATAATTTACCGGCTCAACAAGTCCTTAAATCAGAAGGAATATTTGTTATGAACGAAAGCAGGGCGTACAGCCAAGATATACGCCCTTTAAAAATCGCCGTATTAAACCTAATGCCCAACAAAGAACAGACAGAGGTTCAGCTTTTAAGGCTGTTGGGTAACACGCCGTTACAGGTTGATATTAGGCTTATTTTTATGAAGAGCCATACCCCAAAAAACACCTCTATTGAACATTTAAGTGAATTTTATAAGGATTTTGACCAAATACGTCATGATAAGTTTGATGGCATGATTATTACAGGTGCGCCTATAGAAATGCTTGAGTTTGAAGAGGTTACATACTGGAATGAGCTTAAGGAGATTATGGCTTGGACGAAAGTAAACGTTACAAGTACCCTGCATATTTGCTGGGGAGCGCAGGCAGGGCTGTATTATCATTACGGTATAAACAAGCTTCCTCTTTCTAGCAAAAGCTTCGGGGTGTTTCCTCATACGGTGCTAAAAAAACAGGTTATGCTTTTCCAAGGCTTTGATGATATTTTTTATGCCCCTCATTCCAGACACACCACCGTTCTGCGTGATGACATAATAAAAAACAGCAGCCTAGAGCTGCTGTCTGAATCCGAGGAGGCTGGGGTTTATATAGTAATGTCCAAGGACGGCCGCCAGATTTTTGTTACAGGGCATTCGGAATACGACCCACTAACCTTAAAGGACGAGTACGACAGAGACACTCAAAAGGGGGAAAACATACAGCCACCAAAATACTACTTCCCAGATGACGACGACAAAAAGCTTCCTATAGTAAACTGGCGTGCTCACTCAAATTTGTTTTTTCAGAATTGGCTAAATTATTATGTTTACCAAATTACGCCTTATAATCTTAATGAGATAAATTAAAAAAATTGCCTGCGACCACAGTAGTGAGAGCAGGCAGAATTTTATGGAGGTAAAGCTATGTCATTTAATATGTTTTCTTTTTTTCCAATGATGTTTTTTCAGATATTTAACTTAGCTACATTGCTTTTGATTATTTGTACATTAGTAATGTTTATTGTAGTTTTGATGAAGTTAAATAGGGCGCTTACTATTTGGCTAAGGAACAATGATACTAAGAATAATTACCGAGAATATTAATTGCCTTTAGAAAAGAGACACATACTTCTCTATATCACGTTCAATAGATTTAAAGGAGCTATCCCAAAATTCCCTCTTTGACATATCTATTCCGGCGATGTCAGCTCTTTTTTCACTATTGTTTTTCGCCTTTAGTGTAACCTTTATATTTTCATTAAT
>CAYWBF010000260.1:0-4361 GCA_964456085.1 uncultured Eubacteriales bacterium | reverse complement strand
TTTGTAGAATCCGCACTATATAATTAGATATAAGGTCGTTGTCCTCTATTACTAATACTGTATTCATGGTGTTTTCCCTTCTATAAGCTTGCAAACATCTCTTAATTCTACTTTATCACCACCAAGCTGTCAAACATGCCGGGGGGCACCAAGAAATGCGGCTTAGTCGCATTCTTTACCTTGATTAGTCATAAGAAATGCCATTTCCTATGACATAAAAAAGCTCAGAAACCCTTATTTCATAGTGGTCTCTGAGCTTTTTATATATAGTTTAATACAATATTAAAGACCCTTTTGGGCCATAGAGCCTTGCTGTTCAGATGGTGTCAAAGAATTTAAGGCTTGAATAAATTTTCTAAGAGTGTGTGCCCAGCACCTAACGTTGGTAACCCAAACAAACGGAATAGTGCTTGAACCTTTCGGTGGTTCGGGTAGTACGTTCATTTGCTGTGAGCAACTTGACCGAATTTGTTATGCCATTGAATTAGATGAGAAGTTTGTGGATGTGATATATAATCGATACCTAGATACTGCTGGCTCGCTGATGGTGTTTTTGTAGAAAGCGAGGACAAGAAATACACTTATAACGAGGTACAAAATGAAATTATTAAGTCTGTTTGACGGTTCGGGAGCATTCGTCCTTGCTGCTGAACGCTATGGTATTACAGAAAGGTATGCTTCTGAAATCGAACCATTCCCTATAGCTGTCACTCGCCGCTGTTTCCCGAGTGAGGATTTTATCTTTTGGGAAAATGTTTTTTCTTTACTATGTAAAAAAAAGACAAGGAAGCAACTTACTAAGTGGCTCAAAAACTCTTATTTTGACGGAGCTTGCTATAAAATGGCAGGAAATGGCGAAGTAGTAGCTTGTGTTTAATTTATTTTTGAGGGAATTGTGAAGGCTCTATCCCAAAACATATAATTAAACCTTTGTCCTCGTAAATATTACCCGATAAAAAGTGCAGGTTTCCCAATGATATTTGGTATGTTTATAGCCCTTAAAAGACTTGATTTATCCACATTAATAGGGCAACATGTTGTTACATTAGGCACCAAATAACGAAGGGAGAAACCAAAATGATAATTAATTACGATGTTACTGGAAAAGAACGCAAGAAGCTCATAGCAGTAATCAGCCAAGAATTAAATGAAACTGCCAAATACCTTGGCACCCCTACATTTGCATTTGAAGTCGGGGGTTACCATATAGACATTAATGGGGTTGTCAACGGGGAGGATAACCATGATTTGGTTGCCTACCTTCAAAGTTTACATGATTTTAAACCAGTCAGCGAAGAATATGACACGCCTCCCCTTTCAGATGAGCCTACTCTTGAAGGGGTATCTATTCCTTACGAAGCGGCACTGGGTGGCAGAATAAGTCCTTACCGTGACTATGGAGAACCATCTGCTTATGGAATACCTGAAACAGACAGTTTTATAATTGAAATGCCCTTGACAGGCTTTACAACTGAGAAGCTTAACAACCTCACAAAATTGGTAAATGCCAAAACTGCTCTATTAAAAATAGCTTTAGGTGTGGATAGCTTACCAATCTATAAAACAGAGGACACCATTAGATTTCCTTGGTTTAGCGGAGAGCTAGATAGCGATACATTAAAAATATATTCCATTCTTATTGAGAAAATCTGCTCAACAGCTAAAGAAAAAAAGAGGATTACTGCAAAGGAACGTAAAGTTTGCGATAATCCCAAATATGCCATGAGGTGCTGGCTTCTTTCCCTCGGTTTTATAGGTGATGAGTACAAGCAGGCAAGAAAAATATTGCTTTCCAATTTAAGCGGTAATTCAAGTTGGAAGAATAACAGAAAGTCAGAGGAGACAGCAAATGGCATTTCCGAGTAAGGAAACCTTAGCTGCACAGTCAAGCTAGAACTTATAGCTTTTTTCCAGCGAATACCGCCAATTCGAAACTCTTAAAAAAAATATATATCCACCTGCTTAAAATCAATCTCATTCAGCCAACTGCATTGAACTTCTGCCGAAAGAAGAATATTTTCCTTTTTATCATCAGGGTTATAATGTTCCCTACTGATTTCTTCTCGAGTCCTGGATTTCCTAGGCTTTCCTCGTATTTTAATATGGAATCTATAAAGGTTTCTTTACTGAATGTTTTGCGCCATCTTTTTTTATGGCTCTCTTTGGGTTTTACTCGGCTCCTTGGCAGAAAATATGATAAATACAAAGTTATTTTGAAAATAAAGCTACGCACTTGACCTTTCCTATAGATTACCTTAAGTCTTTCTGAAATAAAAAATCCTTCCATAGATCTTTTATCTATGAAGGATTTTTTGAGTCTTATTCCTCTACAACAATAATGACACTATTACTAAGCCCATGGACACGCCGCCCAACGCTCTTGCCAACTTCTCTTGCTTTTCTTTAGTATCTGCAAAAAAAGTTGGTACTCCTCCTCCTTTTACTGATGTTTCATCAAGTGCTACAATTGCTAGGGCGTATTCCCGTTACCAAGATATTACAAATTATGCTAAATTAAAACATGGAGATAATAATTGAACAATACGGCAAAATAAAACACATACTGCCTGTGCAGCGAGGTAATGTAACGGTAGAAAACATGACATTTATAAATGCGTTATTATATGTTTGTGAAAACGATTGCAAATGGAGGAGGCTACCTAAGGAATATGGCAACTAGCTTGTTATCTATAAGCGTTTTAACCGTTGGGCTAAGGCTGGAATAAAAAATAAACTTTTTCAAGAGCTACATATCCAAGGTATTACAGAATCGGGCTTGTCAATAAGGCTTTGGACTCAATGACTGTACCGGTTCATGATGCTCCACAAGGCAGACTGTTGATGGAAACAGTAGGCAAACAAATAACCTTAACACCATTGATAATGGACAGAGCGTATGAATGACTACACGCGCAACATAGCTCAAATACTAAAATTTGATCCTGTTGTTCCGCCTAAGTCAAATCGAAAAAACCCTTGGGTATACGATAAAGAACTTTATAAACGGCCTAGCGAAATCGAAAGATTTTTTCGCTTAATACAAGGGTTTCGTCCCGATATTTTTAAAACTGTTTTGCCAAGGATATTTCGGATAATAAAATCTAAACTTTTACGCTTGTCTTGTATTGTTAGTCTGTGTACTGTATAATTACAGGAGTCATTTATGTTCTTGTCTTTCTAAGGTTAGTAATATGCTCTTGATATCAACGAAATGGGAGACTAAAAAGTTGGAAATAACCATTAGTGCGCATAAGCTTTGCGTGTTTACAGTCAAGCTCATGCCGCATTCTTAGTTAGATAAGTGCAAAATTAAATAGGAGGAGTTATGTATGAGAAGGATAACATTGATTTTAATATTGGTGCAAATAGTAGTGACTGCTTTTATTTTTTCCCCATCACATGCATATGCAAATATATTGAATGCGCCTATAGATACTTGGCTTCTACCTAATGCCTCGTCGGGCGCATGGTTTGACAATAATGAAATTGATACATGGCATGGGAACGATCGAAAATCGAGACTTGAAATTGAAAAATACATACAAGTATTTGACCTAAAAAATAATTCAAAAATTAAAGTATCTACAAACCAGTCTTATATTAATTTGATTGGAATACGAAAGATGAGCAGTATTGATTCGCCTATAGGAGAGTGGCAAGAAATATACGCTTGGAATTTCGGCTCATACCTGCATTACAACACTATTGAGTTAGATCTTTCTGATTTAGGTTTGGGGTATGGAACATATCTGCTTTACATCGATGCCCCTGATTCATCAAAGCAGCGCTATTTGTTCGTCATTGACAGTTATGACATAGACAATGAAGCTACGCCAAAATGGGAACCGGAAATTAAGCCACTAAGCGGAAATATTACCATACTTTCTCCACCACAGTCGGACTATCATGTCGGAGATTATGTCAACTCTTGGGTTATCGGAAACAGTACATGGCCTATTAGTACGGTCACTGATAAGGGCTTAAAATCCAACTTGGCATCTATTAGTTTCGTTCTGCCAGAATTGAAGGGCAATTGGTTTATGACGGGCACTTCGGCAAATGGGAATTTGGGCAGGGGTCTTAATATTTCAGATTTTGAAGTAAGGGTAAACAATAAATTGATTAATAACCGAGTGTACCATGAAAATGATTTGGTTAAAGACAGCTATAAAGCCACTCTACAAAGTTGGCCTACTTCCCATTATATGTTAAACATAGTCGTAAGCGAAGTATTTCCGGGAGATGTAATCCACATAAAAATACCAACAGGTACGTTGAGTGTGCTAAATATGAATGTAAAAAATGTGGCAGCCGAATTTACATTCAACGTTTTTAGTATGGATGATGTGTATGAAAATTAT
>CAYWBF010000259.1:0-4393 GCA_964456085.1 uncultured Eubacteriales bacterium | reverse complement strand
TGCACTAGTGGTATTACTACCATAATCCAGTAATGATTCGCTGTTTTTTAATATTTCTTTTCGTATATTCCTTTGCATTTCAGTAAAGCTTTCAAATCCCAGTGAATAGGCTAATCTAACCACTGTTGTCTCGCTAACTGATGTAGCCTTACTTATCTTCGATGCTGTTTCATAGCTGAATTTATCAATATTTGCTATTAAATAATTTGCAACTTTCTTTTGTCCTACTGACAAAGTTTCAATTTTATCCTTGATAATATTTAAAATCGCCATCCTTTTATTCCACCTTAAAATTTTAACTATAGTAAGTATTTATAGAATTATGCAATAATTTGTTAATACTGTCAACTTGGCTTTTTAAGACTATGCATAAAAAACAAACTATGTACATATTGCTTTACCCCTCTATGAAAAAAGCAGACCTAGGGATTACCAAGTCCTTAAAAGTGTTGGATTTATTAACTTTTCAGAATATTACCAATATATATTGGTGTAAACTAAGGAACCGCCGTGTGCCCAACGGTACCCACGGTTCTGTGAGAGGTCGGCTGCTAAACTAATGAGTAGCCTTCTACTCGATCACGACTCTAAAATCATATATTGATACTATGAAATATAAGCATTTTTACTTCAAATTGTTACATAATATAAACAACTATTAACTTGTACAAACTTTATCTTTTAATGACTTTACAGCCATAACAACATTATTTTCCAGTATAAAAAATAAAAACTCAATGATTATTCTTTTAACAATATATATTATATTTATACATTAAATTTTGTTTAAAATATATAAATTCAATATGAAATATTCGTTTTTCCAGCAAAAAACTAGTATTGATAATAACAGTTGCTAAAAACAAACAGCGGTATTATAATTTAATTACGTTGAAAAAGCATATTTTTGTCGTATTTTAAAAGAAAATATCAACGCACAAAACATATTAAAGACATAGGTGATGTATGATGATTAGCAAGTTTTTTAGCAATAAATTATTAAGTAGTGTTTTGACTATTGTGCTCATAGTGGGCGGTTTGCTCCTAAGCCCTGTTGAAATAAAAAACAGCTTAGCCTCTGTCTCTGGAGATATTTGGGAAGATTCAGCGCCGGATAAGGCAAATCAGGTTGTTATAAATCCTTCCGGGAAAACAACAGAGGACGGCAGAATAGAGTATCGCAAATCCATTATTAATACAAACAAAGACGAATTTACCATATCTCTTGACCTTATAACCCAAAATCCCATAAGCGAAATAAACGGGGTAGGGGCTACGGTAGTGCTTGTTATGGACGGTTCGGGCAGTATGTTAAACTCTGCAGGAGATACCAATACTATTTTGTATCATGCACAAGAGGCGGCGAAGATTTTTGCAGAAAAATTCTTAGGCACCAGCCTTAATAACAAAATTGGCTTAGTATCCTTTGCAAGTACAGCATCAGACGAGCTTCAAATACCATTTGCTCCCAAAGGCCCTTCCTTGACCAGCGATATTACTAAATATAAGGAGTCTGTTGATAATATAACAGTAGGTGTAAGCTGGGACACAAATATCCAAGACGGCTTGAGATTGGCACGAAAAATATTGAGAGATGACACATCGGGGAACCCTCAATATATTGTGCTCCTTAGCGATGGTGCCGCTAACGTTTCTTATAGGGCAGCTACAGCGTTCCCATTAGGCTTAACCACCATAAAGCCATACACTAGACTTGACGGCTCAGAAATAAATATGAGTTTTAGACTTTTTGATTTTGATTATTATTTTCCTGCTTTTCCCTCATATACCTTGGGGGAAAACAACGAATATTTTGTAAACAAGCATTACATTCCCACAGTTTCAGAAGGAATCATTACAAAGGAAGACGATATTGATATTTATACAATATTTTTTAGAAACCCTAATCTATCCTCTAATGAATATGATGAAGGCGTATTTGCCATGACAAATATTGCAACAGGCAACCAATACCATGAGCTAAATGACGCTACGAAGCTAGAGCTGCTATACGCACAGCTTGAGGAAAGTATCGTCAGCAAAACAAGCCTTTGGAAAATAACTGACCCAATGGGTGACTATATAACCTTTTCCGGATTTAGGGGAGACAGTAGGGGGGCTGACTACAACCCGGTCGATTCTACCTTGGTATGGAATCTGCTTAACACAGATATAGTACCAGTGGAGATAGACGGGCGCTACAAATACAGCTTGTCTTATGATATTATACTTAACTCCGGACATGGAGGTTTCCAAAACGGGGTTGCCTACCCAGCCAATAAGACTACCTCCTTATACTATAACTACAACGACGGAAGTAGTGCTACAGATAATAAAACACTTGAATTTGACGTGCCTTGGGTATGCGGAGAGACACCTGGTGCAAACAGACTTCAAGTGGTTCCACGGAATATGGTTGCCTACCAAGGCGGGTATTCGGAATCGGGCAATACCTTCCCACGGCCATACTTTAACCTTAAAAATGACAGCGGCACTGATTTGAGTCGTAGTGATATAGACGGACTGACATTTTATGTAGACGGAGAAAGATTTGAACCATTTAATCACAGCTTTTTTATATATGAATACCCATTTAGAGCAAGCTATGTAAATAAAGAAACAGGAGAAATTCACAGTGACCCAAAGGAGGAGCTTGATAAGGAAGATGAGGGACTATACTACATCAATATCACAACCACAAGCCCCGACGCAAAGCATGTTGTTACAGCTATAGACAACAGTCATAATATATACTACTTCCTGTATAATAAAACAGCCGAGCTTGAAATCAGACCCGAAAACACAAATGTAACAACTGTATTCACAAAGCCATTGGTGGGTACTGCAATGAACAAGGTAATGGCTACAGTGCCCATGGTATATATAGAGCCGGGTACAACACTTAAAAATTCCGCAGGTGTGCCCTTAGAGGATCTTTATTCCCCGGCTGACTTACGCCTAATGATAGATGACCTTTTAGACTCAAACAAAACGGGTATTGCTTCTGCTGTAAGCGAGCAGCCTATTATGCATGGCAAAAACTATGAAGCTGTGTATCTTAACCTAGTTGACCACTCCGACGGTAATCATATAGTTGAGCCAGATAAGCCTGTTACCATTTTGTATCCTTATCCAAAAGGTACAAATAAAAGTACACAGTTTACCGTACTCCATTTTTATGAAATTAACAGAGGAGTAGGCAAGGACGTTTCTCATGAGATTGAAATTCTGGATACGGTTAACATGGATAGCGGCATTGCCTTTAAGGTATCTCAGTTTAGCCCATTTATAATTGGCTATGCTTCAAACATCTTTAATGTAATCTATGATTTAAACGGTGGAGTAGGCAAAGCACCTCTTTCTCAGTATGACAGCATAACCGTTAATAGAGGTACAAAGCTCACAAAACCTTATGACCCTGTAAGAGACGGATATGTATTTATTGGCTGGGAGGTAACAGCCGGAAGTGTGTCAAAGCTTTGGAGCTTTGACAATGATGTGGTAACAGGCAGCATGGTTTTGAAAGCCAAGTGGATTTATAACGGCGACACCACTAACGGCAATGGAGATAGCAGGGATAACGGAGGAAGCTGGGGCGGCGGTTCTGGCTTGGGAACAACTCCGGCAGGCTCCGGTAAAACACCCCAGCTTAACAAATATGACCACTTTGCATACATGATAGGTTACCCCGAGGGAGCCTTTAAGTCATCAGAAAATATGACCCGTGGGGAAGCGGCAAGTATGTTTGCACGGTTGATGGTAAAGCAAATGAACGTGGACAAAACATACTACAACAGGTTTTCAGACGTGAATAGAGGTAAGTGGTACTACAATGCCATAAGCTACCTTCAGCATAACGACGTAATCAAGGACAAGTCTGATATCTTCCGCCCAGAGGACTACATTACCCGTGCAGAATTTGCTGTGCTTGCAGCAGGGTTTGAGCAGCTAGGCGATGTGGCTATTGTAAATAGGTTTGCAGACGTACCAATAAACCACTGGGCGGCAAAGGAAATTTCCTTTGCTTCGGAAAAGGGCTGGATAAAAGGCTACGACGACGGAAGCTTTAAACCAGAGCAATATATTACCCGTGGGGAGGTAGTAACCTTGGCTAACCGTGTATTGGAGCGCAACGCCGATATAGATTTTGTTAGAAGGAATCCTGATTTGATGATGAGCTTTAGCGACGTAGAAGAAAGCCAATGGGACTATTTTGAAATAATGGAGGCTGTTAACGGCCATTATTATAAACGTGATGATGTTTCCGGCGAAAAATGGATTAGTATTTGGAAGTAGGCATGGTCTTGTAAGTCATTTAATTAATAATAAACATGCAATACAAGGTTTATCCAATCATACAATATTATTAATTAATTGGAGAAGGAGGGTGTAG
>CAYWBF010000258.1:0-4461 GCA_964456085.1 uncultured Eubacteriales bacterium | reverse complement strand
TTACAGACATCATGAGCGCAAATATAAATGCCCTTTTATCAAAAGCAGAAGGGGATAACGCAGATAAGCTTCTTAATAAATATTTACAGGACGCCAAGGAAAATCTTGGACAGATTAAAGCGGAAACCGCTGCTGTGATTGCAGAGGAGATGGCTTGTGCAAGAAAGCTTTCGGAAAACGACGAGCTTATGGCAAAATATCAAGGCTATGCCATGGCGGCAGTAAAGGCTGGCAATGACGACGACGCAAGAAAATTCTTGGCTTATACCAACGAGCTTACAGAGAAAAAGCAAGAGCTGCAAAAAAATTATGACCTTGCCAAGCAAAACTCTGAAAAGATGAAGCAGATGACCAACAAGCTTACTTCAGATATTGAAGCCATGCAGGCAAAGCTGTCCGAGCTTAAGCAAAAGCTGGACGTAGCCAAGCAGCAGGAGAAGCTTAACAAGCTAAACGAAAAAGTAAATAACGACCCGTTAGGCAACTTCCAAAATTTATTTGACACAGTACAAAAGCGTGTAGACGCAGCAGAGGCTACAGCACAGCTTAATGCTCAAGCACAAGACAAAGCCGGAGAGCTTGACAGCCTAGCAAAAAAATATGACGCTGATGCCGCAGTAAACTCTCAGCCCTCTGTAGAGGAGCAGCTTAGAATCCTTAAGGAAAGCTTAAAGTAGAATACGTTTTAGAAAAACATATAAGGAGTGATGGAGAATGGCATGGTTTGGGCAAGGCAAGGATACTATTGAGTGGCAGGAATTTAGAGATGATGTTTTATTTTATAAATGGCCTGCCAGTGAAATCAAGAAGGGGTCTAAGCTAATTATTCGTCAGGGGCAGAAGGCTATATTTTTTGCCGGTGGCAGAGTTGAGGGTGTATTTGAGGAGACTGGAAGCTTTGATATTGCTACACAGATTACGCCCTTCTTGTCTACGCTGTCAGGCTGGTTTTCCTTGCGTGGGGATACGGGTATGCGTGCAGAGGTTTATTTTGTAAACTCCAAGGAGCTTTTGCTGCCTTGGGGAACAAGACAGCGCATTATGATTCCCTCGCCGGAGGTTCCTTCCGGGGTGCCTATTGGTTGTAACGGAAATCTTGTTGTGGAATTTCGTGATTATCTTAAATTTATTGAAAAGGTTGCAGGAGTTAAGGCTTCCTTTTCCATTGCAGATATTTCTGAGAGAATAATGGGAGAGCTTAGCCCTATTTTGGCAGAATGTATACTGGGCACAGAGCGAGCCATTGGATTAAACGCCTTGGTTAGTCTACAGGCGAACAGTCGTTCTCTTGGGAAAAAGCTTTGTCAGGAGCTTGATAAGGAGCTGTTGGACTTTGGCATGGGTGTGCGTGACCTTAATATATTGTCCATTAATTATCCTAAGGAAGTACAGGAAATGGCGGAGAAGGTTGCCGCTCAGTCCTTTGTGGGTGATGTGGGTAAGTATGCTAGTATTTCCATGGCGGACAGCTTTGGCAAGGACGGTGGCAATATGGCCACTATGGGCGCTCAAATGGCAATGGGTGCACAAATGGCACAGCAAATGGCCGGAGCAATGAAGCCACAGCATCAGCAAGCCTCTGCCGGAGATAGATTCTGTACGAATTGCAGAAAGATGGTATCATCAAAATTTTGCCCGGATTGTGGGACTCAAACTGTATAACATATATTGGAATAATTTTTTGGAGGGGAAACCCTCCTTTTTTATTGCGCCCAAAATTTTTAGGGTTAGGCTATATATCAAGTCCTCCTTTTTTTACAGTTCGTGCATAAAGCTTATTCATGTTTAATATATATTATAAATAAAACACACTTTAATGGAGGTTATTGTTATGAGGTTTAAAAGTCGTTATGTATTAATTGCGGCAATATTGCTTTTATCATTGCTGTCGGGTTGTGCTAAGGCCAAAGATGACAACAAGGGAGCGGTGGAACAGTCCGTTTATGAAAAAATTCAGCGTGTTTTGGTAAATTTGGAAACATATCAGAGCAACGCAACCGTTGAGTACATATCCAATAAAAGCACAAATATTTATGAAACCATTCAAAGCTGCAAAATCACCGGGGAATACAGGGTAGAGGTTGTTGGGCCGGACACCGTTACAGGGGCGATTACACTATCTGACGGGAAAAATATTTATCAGTTTAACCCGAAGGTATCTGGGAAAATCGCTGTGGGCACAAAGGAAACGAGAGAGCGGTCGGAGATTTTTGTGACCAGCTTTATTAGAAATTATGCCAAGTCGCAGGAGGTATCTGTTGCGGCGGCAACTATTGGTAATGCTAAGGCTACAGTTTTGGAGGCAACTATCCCCGGGGAGCACCCATACTTGCGTACAGAGAAGCTTTGGGTGGACAATAAAACCTATAAGCCTGTGAAGCTGGTAGTTTATGACCCAGAGGGCAGCGAAAGAATTATTGTAACTTTTAAAACATTTGACTATAATATTGAGTTAAGTGATGATTTATTCAAAATTTAATATACGCAAGGAGAAACGTAATGAACGAATACCAAAGAGTTTGGGCTGAAATAAATTTGGATAACCTTAGAAGTAACCTTGCCCAAGTAAAAAAAAGGGTAGGGGATAGGTCTGTCATGGCTATTGTAAAGGCTGACGCTTATGGCCATGGTGCGGAGGTTGTTTCACGAGTATTACTGGAGGAGGGATGTAAGTGCCTTGGGGTTGCTATATGCGACGAGGCTCTTGCATTACGAGAAAGCGTTATTACGGCGCCTATTTTAATACTTAGCTATACACCTACACCACGGCTTAAAGAGGTTATTGAGAATAATTTGGAGCAAACGGTTTTTTCTACAGAAATGGCTGAGGAGATTTCACGGGTTGCACTTCGGCTGAATAAGCAAGCTTATATTCATATAAAAATCGATACGGGCATGAGCAGGCTTGGTTTTTTTCCTTCGGAGCAGGCTGCTTTGGATATACTAAAAATAAGCAGGCTGCCTAAGGTTGTTATAAAAGGGGTGTATACCCATTTTGCTGTGGCTGACGAGGGGGATAAGCTTTTTACAGAGCAGCAATATGCCAAGTATGTAGACTTTACCGCCAAGCTTAAATATATTGGGTTGGAAAAATTTTCGACCCACGTTTCAAACAGTGGAGCTATTTATAATTTTCCTGGGCTTGAGGCAGATTTTGTGCGGTGCGGCATTTTGCTCTATGGGCTAATGCCGGCGCAGAAGCTTGTTGACCCCAGCTTTAAGCCTGTCATGAGCCTTAAGGCACATGTTAGCATGGTAAAGGAAATTGACGGGGGCGTAAGCGTAGGGTACGGCAGGACTTATTTCACCAACGGAAAAACTAAGGTAGCAACTATCCCTGTTGGCTATGCCGACGGCTATTCACACTCTCTTGGCAACGTGGGCAGGGTTTTGATTAAAGGGAAGTTTGCGCCTATTATAGGGAATATTTGCATGGATCAGTTTATGGTAAACATAACGGGCATACGGGGTGTTAATGCCGAGGAGGAGGTTGTGCTTTTCGGCGCACAGGGCAATCAGGAAATAACCGTTCGTGAGCTTGCCAATCTTCAAAATACCATAAACTATGAAATTGTATGCGCTATAGGCAAGCGTGTGCCTAGGGTGTACGTTGGTTAGGAATTGTCCTTAAATAAGGTGCACTAAACATTTTTGAAAATCCACTTGAACTGTGTAGGATTTCAAAAATGAGTACAACTAATTAAGGAGAAATTCCGTAGCTATTTTTACAGAAAATAAGTTTTAATAGTGAATACAATTAGGTTAATTGGATATAATATTCATATGACGAATTTCGGAGTGTGAATAAAGTGTTAGTAAAAAGAGGTGACATCTTTTATGCAGACTTAAGCCCTGTGGTAGGCTCGGAGCAAGGCGGAGTGCGCCCTGTGCTTATAGTTCAAAACGATGTGGGAAACCGCTACAGTCCTACTGTTATATGTGCCGCAATAACTTCTCAAATAAATAAGGCAAAGCTGCCTACACATATTGAAATCGACAGCAATCAATGCACCTTAGTTAAGGACTCGGTAATTTTGCTTGAGCAGGTTAGAACAATCGATAAGAAACGGCTTAGGGAAAAAATCAGCAGGTTGGATGAAAGGGTTATGAAAAAAGTTGACAAGGCTTTGTTGATAAGCTTCGGACTGGGAATTTATACATAGAAGATTTTGAAAACCCTATAAATCAGGCCTTTTTAGAGGCTTGATTTTTTTTTGAAAAATTTTCAAAAAAAATGTTGACATGGGGGGCTTTATATATTATAATCATTTTCGTTGGGAATCAGTTGAGGAAACAAACAAGCTCGAGTGGCGGAACTGGCAGACGCACAGGACTTAAAATCCTGCGGGATAAAACCCGTACCGGTTCGATTCCGGTCTCGAGCATATATCGTATGCTATGCCCAGGTAGCTCAGTTGGTAGAGCAGAGGACTGAAAATCCTCGTGTCGGCGGTTCAATTC
>CAYWBF010000257.1:0-4461 GCA_964456085.1 uncultured Eubacteriales bacterium | reverse complement strand
CACATCAAGTGCTTTTTATAGAAAGCAAAGACAAACCGTTCAAATAGTTTGGGGAGAAGGGTATCCTCTATCGTTCTAAAATCCTTTTTACCCTTGTTTTGGTTGGCCATTGCTTCTTCACAAACAAGACGACAAAAATACAGAAGGGTGTCATAGTGAGCATTGTTGCAATTAAATACGAAGCTTTCCCACTTTATTGCGGCTATGCTAATCGTGCTAATCTCATTAAAATAAAGTAGTATTCTGCTGACATCACGTTTAATATCCTTCTGCAAATCACGCCTTTTCAAGTGCAAAAATGTAGCTTTTACGACCTGATTAAAATAAATATTACTGCTAAACTCATCAAAGTTGCAAACCGCTTTTGCGTTTTGAAAGGAAAGCTTACGCACTGATGCGCCAATATCTATTCTACCCCTTATTGCACTTAATTCCTCGGTTTGGCTTACATAGCTTTTAAGAAATCCACGCTTAATCAGGGCATTTGTACCACAAAGCAGCAATGATGCCAGAAGATCATAAATATCTTCAAATTTTTCGTTATCAAGTCTTTCGTATTCCTTTGATTTTAACACTTCAAAGGCGTATACGAGCATATTGTAGACATTCCGAATCGGTACACTACTCATAACAGCTTCAGCGCCTCATTGAGCTTGCTTTCATTATCGAAAAAGTATTCTCTAAGCAACTCGCTAATCTCGTATCTGAAAATGCCGTCAATATCGCTTTCGGCAAGCGCCTTGTCCGAGCAAAAGTAGCTGTGTCCGATTAGATGTCCTTCATCAAGTTCTGCTTTTATCAAAGCATTGAGCTTTTTCATCTTCTCTATCACAGTATCTGCATCAGCGTAGTTCGCTCCAAAATCGGCAATAAACCGTTCATTTTCAAATGCCGGTTCAATCGGAATAAAGCTAAATCTGCGCCTAAGAGCATAATCAATCATAGCAAGGCTGCGATCGGCGGTGTTCATCATGCCTATGATATAGATGTTTTCCGGCACATAAAACCGCTCGCTGGAATATGTAAGCGGCATTGAAAATTCTGCTCCTCGTTTGTCGTGCTCAATCAAAAGCATAAGCTCGCCCATAATTTTCGAGAGGTTGCCGCGGTTAATCTCATCAATGATAAAAAAGTATTTATTTGCTTTATCGTTCTTTGCCCTTTGGCAAAAACGATAGAATACACCCTGCCGTACTTCAAAGTGAGCGTTTTCAGCCGGCCTAAAGCCTTCAATAAAGTCCTCGTAGGTATAGCTTTGATGAAACTGCACCATTTCAACCTTGCTTGCATCTCGCAAGCCCAAAACAGAATAAGCAAGCCGCTTTGCAAGATAGCTTTTGCCTACACCGGGTGCTCCCTGCAAAATAATATTTTTCTTGCGTTCGAGCAGAGCGGTTATGTCGTCATATTTTTGGGATGTCATATAGACATCATTAAGAAAGTCGGATTTGTCATAAGCGAAAGAAGTATAGTATTTTTCAATACTCATCGGCTCTTTATCGCCAGGGAACTTGAATTTATATTCACCACCACTACTGCTTAGATGAATACGATAGCCCTCAGATGATTCCCGCTTATCCGCTAAACTAAATGATCCGTTTATACATAACTCATAGATAACAGCGTATGGAATTCTATAAAAGCCCTCACTACCTTTTGCCAAAACCATATAGTCAATCTCAATATTTTCATCGACAATAGATTTTTGCAGCCCATAAAAATACCCTGTGCTAAGAAGCTTGCTTGTGCGAATTAAAACCTTACTGCTGTCATTCAGTTCAAATAACTTGGCATTTTTTAATATAGAATGTTGCTTTTTTAAGCCGCCAAGGCAGTTCAGTATTGTATCAATCGAAATAGTATCGTCATCTGGTTTAGACGGCTGCCCAGCTAAACCTTTCCCAAAGATAGTATCAATATCTAATTTTTTTGTGACGCTGTGAATAGTTTTAAGATAACCGCCTATTTTATAATCAATGTTAGGGTCAACAGGCTCCCATTCAACTGGAATTGTATGTCCCAAATGTTTATCATAGGCATAACCGCTTTCGACACTATCTAAAACGGTGCCTATCGCTTTAATTCTAAGCATAGATACTTTGCCTTTTGCCCAAGCCGATTTAATAGCTATTTTGTCGCCTGCTTTCATTTTGCAAAGCAATTCGAATGCACTTTTTGCAGAAGCCTCAGATAAACTTTTTATCCACTTATTTAATTCTTCTGAACTTGTGACTATTTCAGATATATCTTCACTGCCAAAATCTATTGCATAAACACCATTATCGATGAATTCCGGTGACATATCACCACTGCCGTACGAAGCTCCTCCAAGCCAATATGCAGTTGTGATATTTGAGTTTTTAGCTTTAATCCATGCAGCTTGTGACAATGCCGGGAAAGAACTTAAATCACCATTCTCACCAAGTATAGTTTTTATCTCTGCGCACATATTAAGATAACTTCTTCCATTTGGTATCTTGTTAAACTTATACCCCAATGATAAGTTATTGTTGAGATACGCCCTTGTATTTCCATCTAAAGGAATAAAATGATACGCTCGAATCCAGAAAAGCCCCATAGTAGTCAACCATTTACTGCAAGGCTGTGAAATGACAAAATCAAACAGCTTTATAAATTGCGCTTCTGTTTCAGTGCTTGGTGTATCCGCTAATTTTATTCCTGTTTCAAATAACTCCCACAGTTTATCAATATGAGTGCCTCTGTTATATTCTTTTCCGCCAAAAAAACATGATAACATCCCGTTGAGGATAGGAATTCCGTCAAAATTAGTAGGAGCTTCCACTTCTATCTTAAGAAAACTTAAAAAATGATTTATGATTGCGATTCTGTTTGCAGTAGTGTTGTTACGGTTAAAAATTCCCATAACAGTGAACGGGTCAATTTTATCAAAATTAACCCCAGCGACAGTTTGCTTATCTTGCAAATAATTATTAGTTATACCCATTTTATCAAACATACTGTAAATGAAATTTAGCAGCTCTTTTTGTTTAGTTTTGTATGGTAGTAAGGCGTTTGCTATTTTTGTGTATGCATCTATCCATTCAAATCCTGCGTCCATCTATTTTTCCTCCATCATTTTTTAGTTTTAGCCTTATATCGTGTAGGTTTCACCGCATTATAGGGGCCAATCCATAGCCGCTCATACGTTCAGCGCTATCAATTCTCCCTTGATTGCATAACACTTAAATTTGCTTTACGGTCACATCCCATTTTTCAGCAATCTGCGCTGCCGTTAAATAGCCTTTCATACAAAACATTCCAAATTAACAGTTTATAATAATGATATTCACTTTAGCGATAAAGTTCAAGTGGTAAGTAGGAATATTTTTCATACTATAAAACAGCAAAACTGTTGCAAATAGCATCGTTATTTAATAATATCAATCCCAAATACTTATAAAGGCACAGCAATTTTTTTGCCGTGTCTTTCGGATTACGAACAAATTAATTCCTTAAAAACAATTTCCTCGGCGCAAGCCCTAATATTATTCATTGCGCCTATCCACGCCATTTGGTGGGCTGCTTTAAGCATTTCTGTAATACCTCGTGCTTTGGCCATTTTCACTGTCAAATGTTCTATTCGGTCGTTGGCTCGACGTGCTATTTCTGAAAGGTGCGTGTATAACATGCCGCCGGTTAAAAAGTTTATATAGAGTACCCTTCTGTGGGTTTTTAGATATTTCTTGCGAAGCAGTAAATATTTTCCGATAGACTCGTTGTCGCTTTCCGGAAGGGCTAAATCAGGCAAAATGTAGTCGTCGTGCTTGGAATATGTAAGTTCAATCATGCCAACCAGCCATTTTTAGCTTTGATCGTTTTCTGATGGCAACAGGCAGGATAGCATAATATTCGCTCCTGTGCGAAAGCCGTCAGCGTATATGTACGCGTATTCAATGCTATCGCGAGCTATAAGTGCAAAGTTTAGCTGCCGATATAACTCTTGACCAAACTCATCAAGCTGAGCCAGCAATGTAGACTCAATAGAGCAAACTTGCTCTGCGGCTTTGCGATATTCAGGCTCCTTAGGATATGTGCCTTCGCACGGTCGGATATTGCCGTGGTAGAGCTCAAATAAAATTTTTCGCATAAAAACCTCCTTCACTTAATCTGTACAGTTTATATTGTAAATTATTTAGATTAATTTTTCAATGCCTTGTTTTAAATTCCTTTATTGATATTGTATTTTGATGGTTTGACACTATAAATTGTGTGGTTTATAATTGAGGTAAAATATTTAGACTAGGGATTGGTGGTCGTTATGACTTTAGCAGAACAAATAAAAATACTATGTGTTCGTTCAAATATAAGTGTTTCTGAACTTGCTCGCAGAATTGGACAGTCACCGCAGAACTTTAACTCAAAAATGAAAAGGGAAAGTTTTTCATTAAAAGAATCTTTAGTATTGATGAAATCATTAAAAATTTTTTGGACAGTTATATT
>CAYWBF010000256.1:0-4472 GCA_964456085.1 uncultured Eubacteriales bacterium | reverse complement strand
TGTGTAAAGCATTCCACTGGCAGAGTATCCTTGTAAATTAAAACCAATTTCAGTAGGGGAGTGAACTGTGATGGTTTTTGTGAACTTTGCAAATATTTCATCACTGAATTTTTCTGTAATCCCAGTCTTGTTTAAATACTTGAGTAATTCCTCAGCTTCAAAAAGAAAGTCATTTTCACCAGTAGTATTATTCAGAAGAACCCTTCGCAAGTCTTTAAGCTCCATAGCTTCAGCTTGCAGGGTATTATTTTTCTCATTAAAAAGAGCAGGTGTTAAGATACCTGAGGACATTAGTCCTGTCAGTACTTGCACCTGCTCAAAGTTTTTCTTTATTAAATTCTCAACTTCTATAAGTTTGGCATAACCGCCGCCGTTGTCTTGTTTTTTGAGTGCTTCAATTAGCGGCTTTAAAATCACATTTCGTCCAGAGTATAAGCGGTTCATCATGGTGATAAATGCTGTTTTTATAGCTTCATCTTTAATAAAAATCATAGAACAGCCTTCACCCCTGGTGCATATATGCTTATTACAGCACCAAGCTACATATTCACCCTGTCTTTTCGGCATATGAATGCGCCTTTTAAAGGTAGAACCACATTCTCCACAAATAATTTTTCCAGAGAAAACATAGCGGTTATTATACTTATCTGTGCCTTTTATAATCCCTTTTTCTCTGCCTCTCTGCTCAACAATGCGAGCCACAGCTTCAAAATCCTCACGGCTTATAATTGCTTCGTGGTGGTCTTTCCAGTAATATTTATCCTCTATACCGTTGTTGATGTGTCGATTAAAGTTATCATCCGTATAGGTTTTTTGGAACAAAACATCTCCAACATATTTCTCGTTTTCAATAATCCCTCTTATTGTTGTTGCTGTCCAGTATTTGCCTCTTTGGGCAGGAATACCGTCAGCATTTAAGTTTCTAGCTATCATATGTGTGCCGTTTCCAGAAAGAATTTCTGAAAAAATACGCTTTACAACCTGCGCTTGTGCAGGGTTAGGCACTATTGCTTGGCCGCTATAGCAATAGCCATATGGAAGGGACGCTGCTTTAAATGTTCCGTTTTGAAAGCGTTTTTTTATGCTCCATTTGTTATTTTTAGAAATAGATATAGATTCTTGAGCTGCCAGTGAGCTTAAAATTGATAAGAGAAGCTCGCTGTCCATAGTGCCTGTGTTTATATTTTCTTGTTCAAAAAGTAATGAAACGCCTATGCCGGTTAGTCTACGCACAATTTCAAGGCAGTCCTTTGTATTTCGTGCAAACCTGCTGATAGACTTTGTAATGATAAAATCAATCTTTCGGCTTTCACAGTCTTTCAAGAGTTTCAAAAGGCCGGAACGTTTTTCTTTCTTAGTTCCGCTTAAGCTTTCGTCAAAATATACACCCATGAAATCATACTCAGAGTTGGACTTAATAAAATTGGTATAGTGAGTGGTTTGATTTTCAAGACTTAATAGCTGCTCATTGCTGTCAGTGGAAACACGGCAGTATGCAGCTGTACGAAGCTTTCTTTTCGCAATGCTGGTTGTGGCCTCGATTGTTGTTATTTTAGCCATCCATTCTCCTCCTTCCGTGGGGTATATATTAACTCTGAAAGCCAGTTATATCAAGTTATTAAGCCATTATCTCGGCTAGTTTGGGCTTAAAGCTTTTGCGGTTTAATAAATCAATTTTTCTGTATTCTTCTTTTGTAAGAAAGCCATTATCAAGGAGCTTATTAAGAATTTTTACAGATACAATGTAACTTAACTCATTTTGGAATTCTTCTTGTGACATGGAATTATACCTCCTCTAAAAAGCAGCTCCTTAAATCTAAGCTGGCATATGGCAACTACATGGACGTAAGCCTTACATCTGGGCAAAGCATGTTTTACGAAATTGTGCCATATGTTTCTGGAAGATATGATATTTTCACCAGTCCTTATGGGGGTACGGGTGATAACAACGATACGTATCTGGAACTTTACTCGGATTCAGGATTGACCAATCACATTGCTTATAATGACGATTATTCGCGTATTCTCCAAAGTCTCATATTGGTTGACGGGTGGAACGATGTATTATGTAAGACTACGTCATTATCTTTCGGTTAGCGCTGTCCACGCAAGGCTTTCCTTTGGAGCTGAAATCGGTTCCCCTCTGTATATGCAGTTGTTGAAGGCGTATTTAGATGATCTCTCTGCTACAGAGGCATGGAAATATGGTAGTTGGGCATCAGTTTATTTGGCGAGCGAAGCCATCACAAGGTCGATGAGGAATGTGGACGATTACCTCATACTTGCAAAGAAGGGTTAACTTTATGAGATATTTGAGAAATTTCATAATCATTATTTCAACATTATTAATTATATGTCCATTAATGCTCTGGATTTCACAAGAGTTGCATAATTCAGCTTTGAGACAATTTACTATCTTTACAATATTTATTGGCTTTTGGATACATCTCGTGCGAAATATACTGCTTGCAACAAATGCTATAGCAATTGTTGCATATTTTGTTATTTCTGTTATATGTATGTTAAGTGTTAAGGTGTTTATTTTTGTATTTGTTAACATAGCGATTATGATTATATTTATGTTTATAGATATCCACTATATGCAACGGCTTATAGAAGCGCTTATGAATATCTAGACGTTGTTGACAGAATAAAAATCTGTCAGTCATTTCCCGATTTATTGCTATATTGAAATTTGCAGCTCGTAAGGCGTAGGTGTGGGGCATTTATATCGCATTTAATTTACGGACACATCAAAAGCTGGGAGCAATTTTTCACCTATCCATCGAAAACAGCTTAATCGTCTTGCAAGGGGGGTATTGGGTGTACCCTTGATTTCTTGCAACACTTTTATGATTGGACATATTTATCCTCCAAGTTTTTAGATTTATTCTGAAAAACAAAAACCGAAAGCCCTAAACATTTAATGAGTTTAAGGATTGCGGTTTATTTTGATATATTTTGTTTTATTTGTTTGATTACAACTTAATCTCTTCAGGCGAATTTTCATGTGTTGGTGGTTGTGACGCCTTCAAAAATTCAGGTAGTAGCTCATCATCAGAAATAGAAGTCCAACCGTCAACGCCCATCGATAAATACATTCATGAGCCGCTTTTTTTGGTTTTGAAGATATCTTTATCCAGGCATTCCATAATTTTCTTGTCGGTTATCTAGTGTCATATGTCTGTTCTTGCTTGAAGTTAAATCTGGCATATGTATCTTCCTCTCGTGAGGAAATTTCCCAGGTTTAATGCTACTTCCCAAAGTACGTGCCACTTCCAGTGTTGGCGTATACATTTGGAAAGTGCAAAAACTAACACACAGAGAGGATTGAGCCCAAAAATCTTACTTTGAGAAAAAGAATAAAACATCTTGCCCACAAAACAATTTGCTTCTCAAAATCACAAATTATGCATGATATTGTAATCAATCTTGTTATCAATGTTCTTGAGTTTGCTTGGGACATAAATTTTTTCAGCATGACCCAAACAACATATTTTTTACATTACCGGATTTCTTATCTTGGGGATTTTTGAATTTATTACAAAATGTTACAATCATTAAGTAAAATAAGCGTATCCTATTTTACATAGTTGTCTTTATTTTTATTTCCATTATTCTGGTTTTATGGCTTTTAAATTTAGGCTAAATATCACATGCGGAGAATGTGGTATTGCTTACTTATGTAGGAAGTTAATGGTTAAGAATTGTTTGAAATGATGAAGAGGAGTGTATGAAATGGTAATTATTCCTGTAAAATTAGCTTTAGAAATTATTGCAGCCATTATTAAGCGTTTAGAATATATTTTTATTTTTTTTGGAGTAGTATTATTACTGGGTTATATATCGAATTTAAATAGTCCACCTCCAAAAACTATTTACACAGTTGCAGAATTAGAAGAAAATATCTCAAAATATGTAATAATTGACACTACTTTTGAACATTCAGGTTATGAATTAAAATCCACTTATGGAATACAAGAAGAAGTTTATTACATTGCACAGTTAGAAGACTCACATGTTTTTTTAACCATTAAATTTTCGGACTCCTATCATTTATTAAATAAAAATGAGGGAAGGATTCTAGGTTTTATAAAGCAGTCTTCATTGAATGATAACTTTAAAAAATTACAAACATCAGTATGTAACGATTTAGGAATTAGTCTAAGCGAATTTGAAGAAATATTCACACCATATTTTATTTCATTTAATGCTGAGGGTGACGAGAATATAGCCATATATGGTAGTAGTGATTGGTTTATATTAGTAATTTCTATAGGTTTTATTTTATTTGGAGCTGCAATTATTTTGCTTAAAATTAAGCGCTCTTAATCAAAAAGCGTGGTTGAAATTTGGCTATATGTAACATGAACATATTACTAGCAAGCTCCTTGTTACATTCCAATAAAACTAGAGCTTAGTAATAGGTTCAGTTATGTAAAAAATAACGACGTCTTTGTAAGGACTTGATC
>CAYWBF010000255.1:0-4485 GCA_964456085.1 uncultured Eubacteriales bacterium | reverse complement strand
AGCCGTTTACAACACAGCATCAACGTTTCCTACTACAGCTTCCTTGTGAGCAGAAAGCTTGGTCTTGACTATCGTTCGGCAGCTCGTGCCGGTCTTTTACACGACCTTTTCCTTTACGACTGGCGCAAGGAAAAACAACCTGAGGGCAATCATGCTTTCGCACACCCAAAGGTTGCGCTTAGAAACGCCAAAAAGAACTCTGACATTAACGATGTTGAGGCTGATGCCATTCTTAAGCACATGTGGCCTTTAGTAAAGGGTATGCCTAAGTATAAGGAATCTGTTATTGTATCCTTAGCCGACAAGTATTGTGCTATTATTGAGTTTTACCAAGGCTCACGTGAAATGGCTAAAGGGGTTAGGGGTTTAAAGAGGCTGGTTGCTTCAAGATAGCAGCCTCTCCCTAGATTTTTACTTAAGAAATGAGGAATTTATGTGAGCCTTTGCTCTGCGGTTATTGTGGCTGCCGGTTCTGGCAGCCGCATTGCTTCTCACGAATTAAAGCAATTTTTGCCAATTGGGGGCGTTGAGGTTTTGGCACGTACTGCTCTAACCTTTCAAGCCTCTTATTTAATTAATGAAATAATTTTTGTTGTTCCAGAGGACAGAATTGATTTTTGCCAAGAGAAAATCGTAAATGGCTATAAGCTTTCTAAGGTAAAGGCAGTAGTGCCCGGCGGCGAAACACGGCAGCATTCTGTTTTTAACGGACTTAAGGCTATGGACAGCAAAACCGATTATGTACTTATTCACGACGGTGTGCGCCCTTTTGTAACGGAGGGTAACATAAAGGCTATAGTAGATGCGGTTCACTTACATAAAAGCTGTGTGCTTGGGGTAAAAGCCAAGGATACAATAAAAATTTCCGATTCGGAGCAAAATATTATCGCCGCACCAGATAGAACTACCCTATGGCATATGCAAACCCCTCAGGCTTTTTCCTATGAGCTTTTGATGAAGGCGTATGAACGGGCGTTTGCTGAGGGCTTTATTGGAACAGATGATGCAATGCTTGTGGAGCGTCTGGGTTTTAAAACAAAAATCGTTGAAGGTAGCTACAGCAATATTAAAATTACTACTAATGAGGATTTGGCGTACTCAGATTTTTTGCTTAAACAAAAGAGGGATTTATGAAAACAGTGGATATTTATACTGACGGGGCATGCAGCAACAACCCCGGCCCTGGGGGCTATGGGGTTGTTTTACTTTATAACGGCAAGCGCAAGGAGCTTTCCGGCGGCGAGCCAAACACCACCAACAACCGCATGGAGATTATGGCTGTGCTCAAAGGGCTGGAGCAGCTTAAGGAGCCTTGCAGCGTCAACCTTTATTCGGATTCAAAATACATTGTGGAAGCCATTGAAAAACGCTGGGTGTATAAGTGGAAGAGCAACAACTGGCATCGAACCAAAACCGAAAAAGCCAAAAATATTGACCTATGGGAACAAATGCTTGTGCTACTGGAAAAACATTCTGTGAAATTTATTTGGGTAAAGGGACATGCTAGTAACGTTGAGAACAACCGTTGCGATTTTCTTGCTCGCAGCTACATTAAGGAAAATTTATAACATCTTATTTAATGAAGGGAAAGGTATTCTATGCAAACTAAATACATCTTTGTCACAGGCGGTGTAGTATCCGGCCTTGGCAAGGGCATTACCGCCGCCTCCTTGGGCAGGCTATTAAAGGCTCGTGGTATGAAAATTACCATTCAGAAATTTGACCCATATATTAACTTCGACCCGGGTACAATGAACCCATATGAGCACGGCGAGGTATTTGTGACCGAGGACGGAGCAGAAACCGACTTGGACATCGGACACTACGAGCGTTTTATCGACGCAAACTCATCTATTCACTCCAACACTACCGCCGGAAAGATTTACTGGTCTGTAATACATAAGGAGCGCCGTGGCGAGTACCTTGGCGAAACAGTGCAGGTTATTCCCCATATAACCACCGCCATAAAGGATAGAATTTTCTTGGCTGGGAAGCAGGCGCAGTCCGAAATCGTTATTACAGAAATTGGAGGAACGGTTGGAGATATTGAGAGCTTGCCATTCCTTGAGGCTATACGTCAGGTTGCTCAAGATGTGGGACGGGAAAATACCCTTTACATTCATGTTACCCTTATCCCATACCTAGCAAAGTCTGGCGAAATGAAAACAAAGCCTAGCCAGCACTCGGTAAAGGAGCTTTTGTCCATAGGTATTCAGCCGGACATAATTGTCTGCCGTACAGAGCGTACTATGTCAAACGATATGTTGGACAAGCTGTCACTGTTTTGTAATGTAGCTAAGGGCTGTGTTATACAAAACATTGACTCTGAATCTCTGTACCAAGTTCCTCTCCTTCTTGAAAATGAGGGACTGGCTCAAAGGGTTTGCGAAAAGTTACGTCTTGGCTGCGCTGAGCCTAACCTTACGGACTGGGAAGCAATTGTTGAAAAACAAAGAAATCTTACCCGTACAGTAAATATCGCTCTTGTTGGAAAATATGTACAGCTTCACGACGCTTACCTTTCCATTGTTGAGGCATTAAACCATGCAGGCATATATCACGGAGTTAATGTAAAAATTACCTGGGTTAACGCCGAGGAATTTGAGGATACTAATGACTACTCTATCTTTGATGGTGTTGACGGAATATTGGTGCCGGGCGGATTTGGCTACAGAGGTGTAGAGGGCAAAATAAAATCCATTACCTACGCCAGAGAAAACAAAGTTCCATTTTTTGGCATATGCCTTGGTATGCAATGCGCTGTTATTGAATTTACGAGAAATGCTTTAAATATAAAGACTGCAAACTCAGGAGAGTTCGTTTCCGAAGGAGAAGTAGTGCCTGTTATTGACATTATGCCTGACCAGAAGGATATTGAGGACAAGGGCGGCACAATGCGTCTTGGCGCTTATCCCTGCAAGCTTCTAAAGGACAGCTTGGTTTATACTATATATAATGAAGAATTAATTTATGAAAGACACCGCCATAGGTTTGAATTTAACAATCAATACAGGAATGAGGTATTGAAAAGCGGTTTAAAAATCGCCGGCCTATCTCCTGACGAAAGACTTGTGGAAATTATCGAGCTTGACAAGGAGCTTCACCCTTGGTTCGTTGGGGTTCAGTTCCATCCGGAATTTAAGTCCCGTCCAAACAGACCACATCCTTTATTCCGTGAGTTTGTTAAGGCGGCTTTAGACAGGCAGTAATCTTAACACTCAGTTAAATACTTAACTCTTTGGGGGAGCTACACTCCCCCAAGCCCCCTAGTGGAAGCACTCGTAATGAGTGCTTTTTTGTTTTTTAAAGCCGAATAATGAATAAAAATAAAATTAAGTCAAATAATACTTAGGAAGCAGCACAATTATTACTATAGAGCAATTATGCTTTTGCGGATTGCTATATTGTTGCGGCTCTACACCTTTAGGAACTGCTTTTAAACAGTGCCTTAAGATAAGAAAATAAGAAGGAGGAAAAAAAATGAAAAAGAAAGTAGCATTATTGTTGGCAGGCGTGCTGTCATTAAGCGCCATGCCAATGAACTTATTTGCGGCTTCTGAAAACAGGCTGTCTACAGCAGCAACAGTAATCCCAAATAAGTCGTTACTTGTTGAAACAGGGCTTTATCCAAATGCCGGCGCCGCTATCTCCGGCAATGACGATATTTCGTTCGTTGTAGGCGGAACAAATTTAGAGATAGAGCTTAGAAACGGAATTCGTGCCGGTGATACAATAAACGTAACTCTTGAAAACGCACGGTTTTTCTTCAGAAATCAAACCGCTATATCCTCTGCCGCTGTAGGCACAAATGTTAAAGGTATGCTTTCCCAGCCTTACAAAAAGGCTGCTACAACAGCAGGCGGCTTTGGTTCACTTACTGATGCACAATCCTACGCCACTGATATTATTAAACGATACAGAAACTTTACTTCAACTGCAGGCTTAGAGCTTGGACTTGATACTACAGGTGTTGATAGTATTGCCAGCCTTACAGCTTCAGGTACAGGCGCTTTTGATACACAGCTTGCTGCTATCAGCGGTGCCGGTGCAGTTGCTTCTGTAGCCAGCGCTCTTGCTGACCTTGCTGCTTCTATCGACGCAGTAACAATTACTCCAGCAACTATTCCTGACACAGTAGCTACAGAAAGATTTACCGGTGTATACCCTTACCTTACTCCTACTGTAAATGGTACTTCATTTACAAGAACCTATGACCCAGCTCTTGGTGTATACACAATAGGTACAGGCGCAGCCGCTACTACAACAGGCGGCAGATACTACAGGTTCGCTACAAGCCCAACAACCTACAACTCTGTACCTTACGCCTTAACAGTACAAGGACACTCTGACTCCGTGGCTTCCGTTGAATTCTTATCCGACGCAGCGGCTGGACAAACAATCAGTATTCCTATTGTTTCCAGAACAACCTCCGATGCGGACGTTAGAATAACTATCTCCAACGGTACAACCATTACAAACAACACA
>CAYWBF010000254.1:0-4501 GCA_964456085.1 uncultured Eubacteriales bacterium | reverse complement strand
TTTCTTGTTTTGATGATGCTTTGTGTTACTGTTTTACTTGAAATTAACTATAGTACATTCATACCCAGAAAAAATCATAACCATTAGTGATATAGTAGACGGAACCCCAAGCATAATTGAATTTTCACATGATTTAATTAATTCCTCACCTCTCGGCATACCTCAGTATATTAACACTGAATATTTTGAGCAGTACATTTTTTAAAGACAAATGAGCATATAACTGTAGCTGCAGGGCTATTTCTTACAGATAAGGTAAGTATGGGAGGTGTATCAAATCTTATAAGAAATACAAATATTTTTATTAGGTTAACTCAAAAGTTAATGGGTTATTTATCAGAGCTGGCAGTTGTTAACCAGGATAAATATTTTTATACCGGAAAGCTAATGAGTAAGCTTTTTCTTGATAATTCGCAGACGAAGGAAGATTTAGAGACAAAATCGCAGTCTGCTATTAACGATAACCTTTTAGACAGTTTGAAGTACAATTTTATTAAGTCGAGCCAAAGCAACAGAATAAAGGACTTTGTTCATTTCCCATATTTTTTAGAGTGCGAAATACTAAAAATGATGAAGCAAGGAAAAAGTGCCGGTGCAAAGCGTATTTTGGACGAAATTCGTTTACTGCCAAAAGCTGCTTTATATAAAAATCTTTACGCTCCATTAAAAACTCTGTGATTTGCTTCTGCACCCTATATACAAGAGCAGCTATTGAAGCAGGTGTTAATGCTGATATAGCATTTACCTTAAGCGACGCCTTTATTAACAAAATAGAAGAGATTGGTACTGGAAATGAATTAATGAGCTTGGAATATAAAATGCTTGAAAAATTTATGGAAATGATTTTGATAGCAATGGAGCATTCCTACTCACCAAATGTAAAGAAGGCAATCATACCCCTCCGGCCTAACGGGGTGTATGAAAAAAAGTGGCTAAACTAAAATAGCCACTTTTTTTATGAAGTCCTTTTTTAAGTAATATGAATTTAAAATCAGATGACAATGGAAATAAGCTCTGAAAGGCTGTTTATGTTATATTTAGCTTTATTGCACCTTGTAGCATCGCCAATAGCGGCGCAGTCCATTTCACCGTTGTGTGCGGCTTCAACTCCTGCTTCTGCGTCCTCAACCACCAAGCAGTCCTTTGGAGAAAGGCTTAAGTATGCTGCAGCTTTTAAAAACACCTCTGGGTCTGGTTTAGAACGAGATATATTGTTTCCGTCTGAAACAGCGTCAAAATAATCCTTTATACCAAGCCTATCCAATATGTATCCGGCATTTTTACTAGAAGAACCAATAGCAAGCTTGATATTTTGTTCCTTTAACTTAATTAGGGTTTGTAGAACAGATTGCTCTACGTCCTTAGGCGTTATTTCAATCAGCAGCCCACAATATATGTTGTTTTTTTTCTCAATATAATGCAGTTTATCTTGAGGGCTGATTGCCTTATCGTGCTTTTCCAAAATAATTTCAAAGCTTTCCGCTCTGCTCACACCACGCAAACGGTTATTTATTTCCTCGTTAAATTCAATGGAAAGTTCATCAGCTACTGCCTTCCATGCCTTATAGTGGTATTTATCCGTATGACAAATTACTCCGTCCAAATCGAATATTATGCCTTTGTATTTCATTTTATACCCTCCAATACTTCGTACAGTGTTTAGCTGGTAAATTATATTATTTTTTTAAAATTGTCAATATATTTTTTTATTTATTAGATTACGCCTTGAGGAATATTTTCCCAAGCACACATTAACTTGCGGTATCCAAAATTTGCGGAGCAATTCAATTAGTTCTTGCCATAAGCTTTTTTAAAGCTTATAATTCTAAAATCTTAATACAACCTAAAGGAGAAAGACTAATGAACCAAGCAATAGAATTGTATAAAGAATGGCTTACTCAACCACTTGAAGCCGAAGAATTGAAAGATGAGCTTCATAAAATTTCGGAAAACGAAGAGGAAATTTATGACAGGTTCTGTAAAAATTTAGAATTTGGAACAGGAGGGCTAAGGGGAGTTATTGGGGCTGGAACAAACAGAATGAATGTGTATACGGTTGCAGCTGCCACACAAGGACTGTGCGATTATATTAACAGCGTGAAAAATATAGATTCAGACAATGCTTCTGTGGTAATTGCCTATGATTCTCGTAACAAGTCCGCGTTGTTTGCAAAAAAGGCAGCGGAAATTATTGCAGCCAATAATATCAAAGTCTATATATTTAAAGAGTTAATGCCTACTCCTGTTTTATCATACTCAGTAAGAAAGCTTGGCTGCAACTGGGGTATTGTTATAACCGCCTCTCACAATCCGGCAAAATATAACGGCTATAAGGTTTATGGTTTTGATGGCTGCCAAATTGGCCCACAGGTTGCTCAAGATGTTTTTTCATGTATAGGTGAGGTTAAAATGTTTAACGGGACTTGCTCTATGCCTTTTGAAGAAGGGCTGGAAAAAGGAATTATTTCATACATAGGCGATGAGTTTGTTGAAGATTATTTAGATGAGGTCTATAAGCTTTCGCTTAATAATGATGCTTGCAAGCAAGCTAGTTTAAAATTGGTTTATACACCGCTAAATGGCTCCGGAAACAAGCCTGTCCGAAGTATTCTTGAAAAAATCGGCTTATCAAACATACACATAGTAAAGGACCAAGAGCTTCCCGATGGTAATTTTCCAACTTGCCCATATCCCAACCCTGAGGAGCATGAAGCTTTAAACCTGGGAATAAGCCTATGCTCCAAGGTTGGTGCAGATCTTTTGATTGCCACAGACCCGGACTGCGACAGAGCCGGAGCGGCGGTACTGCATCAAGGCGAATATGTTATATTGTCTGGAAATGAAACGGGTGTGCTTTTACTTGACTACATGCTTTCGGCTAAAAAGCAACAAGGGCGGCTGGACAGCAAATGTTTTGCTATAAAGACAATCGTAACCACCAAAATGGCAGAAGATATAGCCAAGTTTTATGGTGTAGAAATGATAAACGTGTTAACTGGTTTTAAGTTTATTGGAGAGCAAATAGGTTTAAAAGAAGCTGACGGAAATGGTGGCGGCTTTGTTTTGGGTTTTGAAGAAAGCTGCGGATATTTGGCAGGGCTTTACGCAAGAGATAAGGATGCAGTGCTGGGCAGTATGCTTATTTGCGAAATGGCTGCCTATTATAAGCTGCAAGGAAAAACTTTGGTTGACCGCTTGAAGGAATTGTATAAGCAGTTTGGCTACTATACCTGCGAGCTTAACAGCTTTAGCTTTGAAGGAAGTAACGGCTTAAGCATTATGAATGGCATTATGGATTCCTTAAGACAAAACCCACCAAGTTGTATTTGTGGTATAAAGCTTGTAAAAATTTCAGATTATTCGACCTCGGTAGAAAAAGACATGCTTTCAGGCAACGTTTCAAAAATACCCCTCCCCAGCTCTAATGTTATCTCATTTGAGCTTGAAAATGATTCAAGCTTTGTAATTCGTCCCTCAGGCACAGAGCCAAAGCTTAAGGTGTATTATTCAGCTATGGCAACCAGTATGGAGAACGCAAAATCTAATATATGTATGCTAAAGGATTATTTAAAAGATATTTTCAAATAAAGCATACCTACAAAGATTCTAAAAGCCACAAGCTAAAACTGCCTTGTGGCTTTTTTATATAATACTTTTAATTACACAAACTAAAATTAAAAAGTACCAATCATAAAAACAAATCTCAAACATGAGAAAATGGCATAAAATATTAATATTTGCAATTTACTGAAAATCCATAAAATTCTATAATGATTCTGCTGTAAATTTATAAAATATAACACACGGGAGGAACTATTTATGAAATTTAAAAAAGCACTGGCAATAATTGCCTCTGCCGCAACTGTTATGTCTGCTGTAGGCTGTTCAAGTGCACAACCAGCAGCAAGCGCTTCTCCGCAAGGCAGCGCCGCACCGCAACCAACCCAACAGGCAGCGCAAGCCCCATCTCAACAACCTGCTGCCCAAGCTAAACCAGCAGAAAATGTAGAGCTTGAATTCTTCTGCCAAAAAGGTGAGGTTGTAACAGTAATGGAGGAAATCATAGGTGATTTCAAAAAGGAAAACCCAAACATTAACATCACTCTAACCTCCGTTCCAGATGCCGGCACTGTACTTTTAACAAGAATTGCTACAAATGAAATGCCGGATATTCTTCATGTTTATCCTGCGGAAGACAAGTACAAATCTATGTTTGACGATGGCTTGATGTTAGAACTTACAGGACAGCCATTTATGTCAAATGTTTCTGACACAATGTTAAACCTTTCAAACTTCAACGGTAAGCACTACGCATTACCAATGACCTTAAGCTCTTACGGAATTTACTACAGAACAGATATTTTTGATAAGCTTGGAATCAAAGAACCAAAAACATATGATGAATTGATTGCAGCTTGCAAAACTTTAAAAGACAATGGTCTTGACGCATTTGCACTGCCAAATAAATCCGTTGTTAACGTAGGACAACGTATGGAAAGAC
>CAYWBF010000253.1:0-4511 GCA_964456085.1 uncultured Eubacteriales bacterium | reverse complement strand
ACAGAAAGGGGAGTATGTGTGAAAAAATTTTTATGTATTATGGGCTTGACATTTCTTATCAGCTCTCAAACTCACCATACCGTAATGGCGGAAAGCTTTTCCGACATTCAACGTGACCACTGGGCTTATGAGTATGTTAATAAGCTTCGAGATATTGGGGTAACAAACGGTATGGGCAACAACGTATTTGGGGTTGGCCGACAAGTAACTAGGGCAGAGTTTGTTGGCTTTTTGTCCAATTTAATGAAGTGGGAGAAATCCACTACCATAGATGACGATGACTTCAACGGCGGCTTTGAGGATAACAAGAATAAGTCAGAATGGTACTACAAGCCTATATCCTATGCGCTAAAGAACGGGGCAATACTTAACGATTCACCCAGCTTTCGCCCTAAGGAGCCTATAACCCGAGGCGAAATCGCTGTAATGCTTGTACGAGCCATGGGCTACGACAGTCTGGCTAAGCAGCTTTCATATTTAGGAAGTCCCTTTAAGGACGTTACTGAAAATTCCGGCTATATAACAATTGCCAGAGACTTAGGCATAATCTCCGGCTTTGACGAAAACAGCTTCAGCCCTAACGCTACGGCTACCAGAGAGCAGGCAGCTACAATGCTTGTAAGAATGTACGACAGGCTTAATAATAAGGTAGAGGTCAAAAACGGCTTCTATGCAATCAGCTCTGCAAGTCAGATGGATATGATAAAGGATTTTAACAGTATTTGCTATGGCTGGGCAAAACTGGAGCTTGTAGACGGAGCTTTAAGTCTAAACACTACCTCTGCCAATTCAAACGAATACCGAATACCTACAGGCTACGAAACCCCATATGGCCTTGCGGAAGGCAAGGACAGGCTGCTTATGATTGCCGTAAGCGACGCAGATTCGGCAAAAATCATTGATAACCCACAATATACACTGGCTGCCCTTAGTCTAATCAGTGATACTATGGTTAATTCTCTAAACGGCATCGCCTTTGACGGTGTAGTAATTGATTTTGAGGGGCTTAAGGGAGGCGTTGCAGCAGAAAGCTTTAATCGCTTCCTTCAACGCATAAGAACCTCCATAGGAGACAAGAAGCTATATGTTGCTGTACAGCCAAGGCGACGTCAAGGTCAGGAGTATTTCGACGGCTACGATTACAAAACCATAGGACGTACAGCAGATAAGGTTATTCTTATGGCGCACGACTACAATGCCAAGAAGCTAACCCCTCAAGAAATGGATATGGGCATTGTTATGACACCTCTTGCTCCTATTGACGAGGTTTACTATGCACTGGCTGCAATTACGGGCAAGGACGGCGTAGAGGACGTTAGTAAGGTTATGTTACAGCTTTCCTTTAACACAGCACAGTGGAAGCTGCAAAATTCCAAAGTAATCAACGAGCGCCCCTACACCCCTACTTACGAGGCGTTAGAAAACAGAATTAAAGCTGGGGTGAGCTTAAAGTTCGACGAAAAATCCAAAAGCCCTTACCTCACCTACTTTAATCAAGAGGACTCTACCGATAATGTAATATGGTACGAGGATAGCAAAAGTATAGAAGAAAAAGTTAAGCTTGCCACACGGTTTGGGGTAAAGGCTATATCCTACTGGCGGTTGGGTAATATGCCAAAGCTTTAAAAAAACCTAAATCCCAAAAAAATTGGGTGGTGAATTAAACCCGTAGAAATAATTTTTATTTCTACAGGTTTAATTCACCACCCTTTTCTTATTATGCTATAAATATTTTAACAACATAAAAAATTGCAGCCAGAGTAAAAAATCCCCCTACCTTGAAAACCCTGCCACACCAAAAGCACCGGGGCCGCTGTGAGTAGAAACAACACAGCCCGTTCTAATCCACATATAATTTTTAAATCCACAGCTTAAGGCGGTCTGCTCAGCTTTTCCCTTAAGTCTTTCGTCCAGCGTGCCTGAATATATAAACGCAAGTAAATCTCGGCTTAAGCTATGTTTCTCGGAATAATCTTTTATTAGCTTTGGAGCAATAATCAACATAGAACCTCTGTATTTTTTGGTAGATACAAGCCTTCCGTCGTTTATTTCGATTAAAGGATTAAGGCTAAGTATCTTTGCCCCTAAATACGCTGCATTGCTGACACGTCCCCCTGCCTTAAGATAAACCAAATCACCGGGCAAGAACCCCATGCGTATATTTTTTATTAAGCCGTCTGCCGTTTCTTTTATATCTTGGATTGAAGCAAGGGGATTTTTTTCAAGATACTCTGCCATCTTAAGAACAACTAGTGCTTGTCCAGCCGAACAGCTTTTTGTATCAATGCTTGTTATATAATCTCGCCCCTGGGCGGCCATGAGTGCACTTTGGTATGAGCAGGTTGTCACAGCGGAATAGGCTAAGTATAAAATATGCTTATTAGGAAATTCATTATGGATTTCATCAAAAACTATCTCAAAATCTATGGGAGTGGATCCGCTTGTTTTTGGCAAGGTGCCTGTTTTATTATAGTATTCAAAAACCTCCTCAACAGGGAAAGACATGTCATCTCTTGTTTCACTGCCGAAAGAAACGTGCATAGGTACGATTTTTATTTTATACCGCTGTACAATATCAGGCGGTAAGTCTGCGCCTGTCTCTGCTACAATAATATATCTGCTCAATTTATTGCCTCCTTTAATCTAGCTCCAAAGCCGAATTGATCCGTTTCGATTTTTTCCTTCATAAATCATGTGAGTCGTAATATGGTTATTATAGTAACAGACAACACGCACTACTGCAACAATATAAAAATCAGATATGCTGTATAAAAGAAAAAAGCACCTTTGCTGACGAAAAATCAGAAAGGTGCTTTTATCATTAATTATTTATTCATTGCCTTTTCAACTTCAGCGGCAAAGTTTTCTTCCTTCTTCTCTAAGCCTTCGCCCGTTTCATAACGAACGAACGCCTTAAGAGTAATTGCAGAGCCGATTTCCTTGCCCACGTTTTCTAAATATTTAGCAACAGTAAGCTCGGAGTCCTTAACGTACTCTTGGTCTAGCAAGCAGAAATCCTTAAGCTCCTTGTTAAGTCTGCCAATAATCATTTTTTCAACAATGTTGGCTGGCTTGCCTTCGTTTAAGGCTTGTTGAGTTAAAATTTCCTTTTCCTTCTCAATAAATTCCTGTGGAACGGAATTTCTGTCAACAAATTTTGGGCTCATAGCGGCAATTTGCATACAAATGTTCTTTCCAGCTTCAGTAAGAGCCTCATTGGCAACCTCTGATTCAAGTTGCACCATAACAGCAACTCTGCCGCCGCCATGGATATAGGAAATAATAGCGCCGTTCTTGTCCATTTCATATTTTTCAAAGCGTCTTATACTAAGGTTCTCACCGATAACAGCAATCTTTTGGGAAAGAGCGTCTTTAACGGCAATGGAGGTATCCTCAAGCCATTTTTCCTCGTAGAAATCCTCCATGGATTTTGAAGGAGATTGGATTGCTTGCTTAGCACACAGCTCAACAAAACTCTTAAATTCTTGATTTTTAGCAACGAAGTCAGTTTCGGAGTTAACTTCGATAATAACGCCCTTTTTGCTATCGTCTGTTACATATGTGTATACAAGACCCTCAGAAGCGATACGACCTGCCTTTTTCTGTGCAGCAGCAAAGCCCTTCTCTCTTAAGATCTCTACAGCCTTTTCCATATCGCCGTTTGCTTCGTTAAGCGCATTTTTGCATTGAAGCATACCAACGCCGGTAATTTCTCTTAATTCCTTAACCATTGCAGCCGTTACAGCCATCTATAATTACCTCCACTTATTTAATTATTTAAAAGCGCAAATTATTAATCAGTCTATTATACTAATGCCTCTAAAGCGTCCTCTTCCTCTGGAACAAACGCCTCAGCGTCTTGGCCTTCAGCCTTTTCAGCAGAGGTTTCAAACTGCATACCTTGTCTAGCCTCAATAACTGCATCAGCAACCTTACCGGCAATAAGCTTAACGGCACGGATAGCATCATCATTACCTGGGATAACGAAGTCAACCTCTTCTGGGTCACAATTTGTATCAACGATAGCCACAATAGGGATACCTAAGTTGTGTGCTTCAAGAATAGCGATTCTTTCCTTGCGAGGATCAACGATAAAGAGCACATCAGGAGTTCTCTTCATTTCTTTAATACCGCCAATATTCTTATCCAATTTTTCCTTTTCGTGTAAAAGCTTAGCTACTTCTTTTTTAGGCAGAACCTCAAAGCTTCCGTTTTCCTGCATTTCCTCAAGCTCACGAAGTCTTTTGATACGAGTTTGGATTGTTTTGAAGTTGGTAAGCATACCGCCTAGCCATCTTTCGTTTACATAGTACATGCCACAACGTTCTGCTTCTTCCTTAATGGAATCCTGTGCTTGCTTCTTTGTGCCTACAAATAAAATTTCGCCGCCGTCTTTAATAATTTCAGCAACAGCCTTGTAAGCCTCGTCTACTTTTTTAACAGTCTTTTGAAGGTCGATAATATAAATTCCGTTTCTTTCGGCAAAAATATATTCTGCCATTTTAGGGTTC
>CAYWBF010000252.1:0-4544 GCA_964456085.1 uncultured Eubacteriales bacterium | reverse complement strand
GTCGGTAAATTATTGAAATTTCAAGCTAAACCAGTAATAAAAAGAGGACGAAATGATATTCAAATAACATAGCTAGTGCTGAATGAGGAATAAGCAAATGGGAGATATGCTTTCTCAAGACGAAATTAACGCTTTATTAGGTGGTCTTGGTTCGGATTTAGATATAGACGCTGGCGTAGATGAAAGCTCTCAAGACAATGAGGATAGTAGAAACTTTTTAACTCCTGAGCAAAAAGACATCTTAGGTGAAATCGGCAACATTAGCATGGGAACCTCTGCAACGACATTGTTTGCACTGCTTGGACAAAAGGTTTTGATTAACACCCCGGTAGTACGTATTATGAACTGGACGCAGCTTTCCGAAAGCCACAACAGACCATGTGTAGGTATAAGGGTTGATTATAAGGAAGGAATAAAAGGCTCCAACGTTTTAATTTTAAAGCAGCGCGACGTAAAAATTATTTCCAACCTTATGATGGGCGGCGACGGAAATATAGTAGACGACTTCGATCTTAACGAGATTGACTTAAGCGCTATAGCGGAAGCTATGAATCAAATGGTAGGCTCCTCGTCAACTTCTTTAGCATCTCTTGTAAAAATAAAAATAGATATAGACACACCACATGCTTTCATGATAGACTTTAACGATGACAATTACTTTGAAGATATCGGCTTTAGCGATGAGGACATTGTAACAATATCGTTTAAAATGGAAATTGGCACTTTGATCAACAGCGAAATTATGCAGATTTTGCCTGTACAGTTTGCTCTTGATATGGTTGAAAAGCTTAAGCATGAGCTTTTTTCAAGTGCTCCTAAAAGCCCTGCTCCTGCTGCCCCAACCCCTGCTCCGTCACAGCCTACCCAGGATTATTCCGGAGCAAGCCAAGGGTCAGCGCCAAGTTCAGGTTACGGTGCGCAGCCGCAACAGCCACAAATGCAGCAAATGCCACCTCAAATGGACTATTCACAGCAATATCCACCATACCCCGCCCAGCCACCTTACGGGCAGCCAAATATGTACCAGCAGGATTATGGCCAACAGCCATATCCGCCACAGGGATACGGACAGCCCCCTTATGGCTATGCCCCATATCCTCAGTCTGCACCTCCCCAACCTCAGGCACCTTACCCTGCTCAGATTTCACAACAACAGCAGTCTTCCTATACCCCACCACAAAACGTTAACGTTCAAGCCGCTCAATTCCAAAATTTTGACACCTCAGCGCTAATACAGCAGAAGGAAAACATTGGAATTATTATGGATGTTCCGTTGGAGGTTACTGTAGAGCTAGGCAGGACGACCAAAAAGATTAAGGAGATCCTTGAGTTTAGCCCGGGAACGGTTGTAGAGTTGGATAAGCTAGCCGGCGAGCCAATTAATATTTTAGTTAACGGCAAGTATATTGCTCGGGGTGAGGTAGTGGTTATTGATGAAAACTTTGGCATAAGAATTTCCGATATAATAAGCCCTGAGAAAAGAATTTAGCTTTTATAACTAGGAATAAGTTAATAGAAAATATTAAGGAGTGATTACAAATGTCTGATAAGACGATTCTCTTGGTTGATGATGCAGCATTTATGCGTATGATGCTTAAGGATATTTTAACCAAGAATGGGTATAATGTTGTTGGAGAGGCAGAAAATGGAGTTAAAGCCATTGAAAAATATAAGGAGCTTAAGCCAAAGCTTGTGATTATGGACATTACTATGCCTGAAATGGACGGAATCCAAGCGGCTAGAGGTATTAAGGCTACCGATGGTGCAGCCTTAATCATAATGTGCTCTGCCATGGGCCAGCAAGCCATGGTTATAGAGTCTATTCAAGCTGGTGCTAGGGACTTTATCGTTAAACCCTTTCAGCCAGACAGAGTTTTAGAGGCAGTTCAAAAGGTTATCGGCTAGGGCTATGCTTATCCTTTCTGTTGCAAGCCCAGGTTATTCACCTTTTTCAATTAATTACCTTTTGCAAGTCGTTATCATGCTTATAATAGTTGTTGCTTTGGCTTACTTCTCGACAAAGTGGATTGCTTCGGCAAAGCTTATAAATAGAAGCAATTCGGCAATTAACATTATTGACTCTGTGGGAGTAGGCATTAACGCAAGTATTTTACTTATTAAGGTGGGCGACCAGTTTTTTTTGGTAGGCTTAACCAAGGAAAGGATAACGTTTCTTTCAGAGGTATCCTCTGAAAATGTAAGCTCAACAGACATAAAGCATGATATAAGGCCCCCTCTCTTCAAAGACGTTTTACAATCCATCTCCCAATATGGAAAGAAGAACAAGCAGGCAGAAGGGGATAAGGGTGTAGAAGATGAATAAAAGAAAAATATTAAGCTTAATATGTTTTGTATGTTTATTTTCATTTGTTCTATGTAGTTCTGCCTATGCACAAAATAATGTGCCTGTACCAAATATAAGTATTAGCGTTGGCGACGCTGCAAACCCAAATCAGGTTGCAACCTCGCTGCAGTTGCTTTTTCTCGTTTCAATAATCGCCATAGCACCGTCCTTGCTTTTAATGTTTACTTCATTTACAAGGATAATTATTTGCATACATTTTCTAAGGTCAGCTTTAGGTACTCAACAAATGCCACCCAATCAAGTGTTAGTTGGGCTGGCTTTAATTTTGACCTTGTTTCAAATGAGCACAGTTTTTGCCCAAATAAACCAGGACGCATTTATTCCTTACACAAATGGACAAATAAACCAGCGTGAAGCTATTGAGCGAGGGTTAGAACCTTTAAGGGGGTATATGTTCCGCCAGGTAGAAAACAAGGACATGGCTCTGTTTTCCACCCTTTCTGGGGAAGAAATTGACTCAGAAAATCTTGATGCAATCCCCACAAGAGTTCTGTTACCTGCCTATCTTCTTGGTGAAATTACAAAGGGTTTTAGGTTTGGCTTTATTGTTTACTTGCCTTTTATTGTAATCGACATGGTTGTGGCTTCAACACTTATGGCTATGGGTATGATGATGTTGCCTCCGGCTATGATATCGCTTCCTTTTAAAATTTTGCTGTTTGTAATGGCTGACGGTTGGTCTTTGGTTATTGGGAATATAATGCGAACCTTTAAATAGGAGAGTGAGGGAGAAATTATGACACAAGACACGATTATTGACTTAGTTCGTAACGGTCTGTTTACTATTGTGTTAGTATCAGGGCCACCTCTTATTATCGGCTTAGTTATTGGAATTGTGGTTAGTATGTTTCAAACCATTACTTCAATAAACGAGCAAACCTTGGTATTTATTCCAAAAATTATGGGGATTTTGGTATCTCTTATCCTATTTGGCGCTTTCATGCTTACAACAATAAACGATTATATGGTGTCACTTTATAACCAAATTCCTCAGCTGCTTACCCCGAGATAAGTGTTTTCATATGACTTTTGAAATGAAGTGATTTTTTGGATGGCGCAAACTTAAGCTATTTTATTGATTTATATTCTAATGTAGATGTTTTTTTGCTGATTTTTCTAAGATTACTTGGTTTTTTTGTAATTTTACCCATTTTTACTAGTGGAAGTATTCCTATACAGGTTAAGGTGATATTTGTCGCTGCCTTTGCCTATATTATTTTCTATTCAAACATTATTACAGGCGTTACATACTCAAACAGCATACTTGGCTACGGTTTTCTCATGATTAAAGAGTTTATAGTGGGGGTATGTTTGGGTTATGTAGTTTTCGCCTTTTTTTCGTTGCTTTACTTAACAGGGCACTTAATTGACTACCAATTAGGCTTTACCATGTTATCTATACTTGACCCAATAAGTCAAATACAGGTTCCTATTACCGGAAATTTATATTATATGGCTGTTACAGCCTTTTTAGTTCAAACAGGTGGCCTAAATCAAATGATTTCGGCACTATTTTATAGTTATTCAGCTATTCCTATCGGTGAGGCAAATCTGTTTTTTAACGCTAATCTTTTGGCAGTTATTATTGAACTGTTAGGAAAGTTTTTTGAAATTGGCGTTAGGTTCTCAATGCCCATAATGGGAACTATACTTATAGTAAACGTTTCGCTGGGCCTTATAACTAGGGCTGCGCCAAATCTTCATGTTTTTTCTATAGGTATGCCTATAAAAAACATAGGGGGCTTAATTTTACTGTTAATAACTGCCCCTTTGCTTGTTGATTTTTATAATGTAGTCTATAACGAGTCATATAATTTTATTTTGAAAATGATAGGGAGTTTTTCTCCATGACTTATCCTAAAGGCTATAAATTACTTATAAAAATGAATTTAGGCTTCTTTGAGGAAAAGACGGAGAAGCCTACTCAGAAGAAGAAATCTAAGGCTCGTTCAGAAGGTAGCGTTGCATTGAGTAAGGAGGTCGTGATTGCTTTCTCCTTTATCGCCTCCTTTGCTGCCTTAAAATCCTTCGGCCCAGGCATGGGAACAAAGCTGCTAACTCTGCTTAGGTTATCCTTTTCAAAAATAACAGATATAAACTATATTTTTTCAATAGACTATATGGAAAAATTTGTTGTTTTTCTATTTACAGAAACAATACTTTTGTTGGCGCCTATTTT
>CAYWBF010000251.1:0-4557 GCA_964456085.1 uncultured Eubacteriales bacterium | reverse complement strand
GCTATTTTTTGATGTAGTTAAAATAAATAAGAATTGCTTTATGCATATTAAGCCCGACATAATACTAAAAAAGATAGAAGGCCACGAAACAGAGGACGACAATCACCAAATAGCCGACTTCAACACAAAAGCAAGCAGCGGAAACGGTGAACAAGGCACCTCCCATAAGAATGAGGAAACAATTCGAGTAAGTCTTGAGCTGTTGGAAAGCCTTATGACAATGTCCGGAGAATTAGTGCTTGCCCGTAATCAACTGTTAAACGCATATAACAGTGTAGGGGATAATAACCTAAGCATCTCTCCCATTTTGCATAATATAAATATGCTCACCAGTAAGCTGCAGGAAAAGGTTATGCTTACCCGTATGCAGCCCATAGGTACTATTTTCAACAGATTTCCCAGAATGTTAAGAGAGGTTTCAAAGTCTCTTGGTAAGGACATAAACCTTATTATGGAGGGGAAGGATGTTGAGCTTGACAAAACAATGCTGGAGGGATTGGTTGATCCTATTTATCACTTGGTAAGAAATTCTGCCGACCATGGATTAGAGGATGCAGCTCAAAGAAGCATTCTAGGAAAACAGGAAAAAGGCACAATAAAGCTCCGAGCATATCACAACGGCAGTATGGTGGTTATTGAGGTTTCTGACGACGGAAGCGGCATTAACATAGAAGCTGTTAAGGATAAAGCTTTAGAAAAGGGGATAATAACCCAAGAGGATGCAGAAAACTACACCAACGATGATATAGTAAGGCTAATAATGCAGCCGGGCTTCTCTACTGCTAAAAATGTTACGGATATTTCCGGCAGAGGCGTAGGCATGGATGTTGTTAAGAGCAATGTTGAAAAGCTTGGGGGTACTGTTGAAATTTCCTCCATCATGGGTAAGGGTACAACTATGTCCCTTTTCATGCCGCGCACATTATCGATTATTAATACACTTACCATACAAGCCGGTAATATTAAGTTTGCTATTCCCCAAGCAAATATTGTTCAGATTGTTCGCATACGGGAAAATGATGTTAAGTACAGGCTAGAAAGTATTAAGGACTGCTTGACTCTAAGGTATCATGGCAGACTTTTGCCGGTAATTGAGCTTTCACAGACCCTTGGCTTACAAAGACAGCCTAAAGACGATACGGTTGTAATATTAAAGCTTTTTAATAAGCAGTACGGCCTTCTGGTAAGCAAGGTGTTTGAAACAGAGGAAACGCTTATTAAGCCTCTGCCTACTTGCTTAAAAGGGCTAAGCTCCTACTCCAGCGTTACTATTATGGGAGATGGAAAGATTGCGCTAATTATTGACCCGGAGAATATCCTTCGCAGCTCCGGCATAAGCCTAACTGATGACGAACACACATCCTCTCCACAATTAAAGGAAAAAGACAAGGAAAATATAATGCTTGAGTATCAAAATATGATTCTGTTTAAGTGTTCGGGGCCGGAAACCTTCGCTATTGACATGAACATGGTATCTCGAGTAGAGACTGTGCTCGTTGAGGATTTACATGAGGTAGGAGACAAAACCTACGTTAACCTTAATGATAAATCCTTACGGGTTATTCGCCCCGAGGACTACCTTCCTGTAAAAAAACTAGAATACTCAAAAAAAGCCTTGACAGTAATCGTACCAAATTTAATTAGCCACCCTATAGGACTGTTAGTGGATGGAATAATAGACAATGTAAAGTCTAGGTTAAACCTAGATACAGAGCAAATCAACGCCTATGGAATTTTTGGTACGACCATTTTTGATAGGAAGCTTCTTCTCATTATAAATATATACGAAATATTTGAAATGGCTGACCCCATTAACTACCCTAAAAAAGACGAGAAGCTAAAAATTTCAAAAAGGGTACTTGTAGTAGAGGACACACCTTTCTTCCAAAATGTAGAGGAAAAATATTTAACTGCTGCTGGCTGTACCGTTACTATAGCAGAAAATGGCAAGCAAGCCTTGGAGCTGCTAGCAGAAAACAAATACGACTTAGTTGTAAGTGATTTGATTATGCCTATTATGGGCGGCATAGAGCTTGTTAAGCATATTCGAGCCAATGACAAGCTTAAGAATCTGCCGGTAATAGCATTAACCTCCATGACAGCAGATTCATATGTCAACAAGGCGCTAGAGGAAGGCTTTGACGCATACGAATGTAAGCTAAATAAGGAAACTCTTGTAAACACCATAGAAAATGTATTGAAAAGCCGGAAGGGGGTAACCAGTTAGTGAACATACTTAGCTTTCGACTTGGAAAAGAACTTTTCGGCATAGATTTGAGGTTTGTAAAGGAGCTTAACAGAAGGGTAGATTTTGTTCCGGTGCCTACGGCGGAGTCTTATATTGTGGGGTTGTATAATATGCGCGGGCAGATAGTCACCTTGCTTTGTCTTGCTCAACTCCTTGGTTATGAGGCTTTGAGCGTAGAGGGCGGTTCTGTAACCTGTGTGATTATGAAGCAGCAAACAGCCTCTAGGGATATTTTAGGTTTTGTAGTAACCAGCCCAGAGTACGTTTTGAACTTAAATGACTCCATGTGCATACCTGTACCTGCAAATATAGACGAAAAGGAGCGCAAGCTTTTGCTTGGGGTTTACCAGCTTGAAAAAGAGTTGTTGCGGCTTATTGACGCAAGGAAAATATTTTTTTCATAAGCTGCTATTGTTAAATATTTTTAAAAATGAGAGGTGTATAAATTTAATGAAAATTTTCAGTAACATGAAGATTAGAACAAGATTATTGCTAAGCTTCTTGCTAATTTCGTTAATCGCAGCCACTATAGGGGGAGTTGCTTTTTTTAACGTAATCTACATGAACCAAAAGGCAACGGAGCTTTATTTAAAATCTACTGTGCCCTTAAACGAGATTAACCAAATGGGTGCTATGTTCCAAAAATTAAGGGTAGAAGTAAGAAATATGGCACTTGAGGAAAGTGCTAGCGAAACTGACGCAGCTTATGCACGTCTTATAGGTTATGCGAGCGATATTGATAAACTATCGGACAGCTTTGAGAAAAACATAATTAATCATGAAACAAGTACCACTTTTCTTAGCTTTAAGAAAAATTTTGAAACACTCAAGACCCATTTTCCTGTGTACTATCAAATAGCCGCAGCCTCCAGTGAGGACGCAAGAAAGCCCTACAAATATATAGTAGAGAACATACTACCACTAAGTAAGCCTATAGAAAGCGACCTGGACAAGTTAGCAAACTACAAGGTGGATTTTGCACTAAATGCCTCCAATCAAATAGCTCAAACAGAACATTACACAAACAGCGTCATGGTTATCCTTATAATACTGGGCTTTGGTATTTCCACAATACTGTCCTTGTTTATTTCCAAAAGTATAAGTAAGCCAATCATTAGTCTTATGGAGCAAATGAAAAAGGCAGAGGGCGGAGATTTTACTGCATTATGCGAAGAAAAATCCAGCGCAGAGCTTGGCCATCTAATAGGCGCCTACAACAATCTCTTAAAAACCAACAGCTCATCAATCCAAAAAATCATCAAAACTAATACAGAGCTTCAAACCACAGCTAAAAGCCTTCTAAAAACAGCAACAGATTTATCTGACAACGCTCAAAGCACCTCATCAAAAACCTCTGTTGCTTGCTCTGCTTCTGATGAAATTTCTGCAGGTATGAGCCAGGCTTCTCATTCCTTGTCGCTGACCTCATCAAATATTAACGGAATAGCGTCTGCTATTGAAGAAATGAGCACCACCATAAGAAACCTTGCCTCTGCGGCTGAAGAAACTTCCATGGGGGTAAAAACGGCTACAAATCTTGTTACTGATATTTCATCAAGTATTTCTGTAGCTTCCGGCAATACAGGCAACACTCTTACTGTAGTTAGTGATGTAGCTCGTGCTATAAAAGAAATAGGTGCTGAGCTTGTTAAAGTAAACAACAAATGCAGCGTGGCAATGGTGTCCGTAGCAGGGGCAAGCACAAAAATTCACAGCACCAATGAAATAATCGATAAGCTTAACGGTTCTTCAAGGGTAATAGGAAAAATAGTAGGTGTTATAAGCGAAATTGCCAATCAAACAAATATGCTTGCTCTTAACGCAGCTATAGAAGCAGCTGGGGCAGGTGAGGCTGGAAACGGTTTTGCCGTGGTAGCCAACGAGGTTAAGGAGCTGGCAAAGCAAACAGCAAGAGCCACAGACGAAATAGCCGACCAAATAGAAAATATGCAAAGCAACATGACTCAAGCCGTTAACGCAGTATTAGATATTATTCAGCTTCTTGGAGAGATGACGCAGTTCACCTCAGAGGTTACTCAAGCTACAAACGAGCAATTCGCCCTTAACAAACAAATGGCGAGGGATTCCGAGCGTGCGGAAAATATGTTAAATGAAATTTCAAGGGAGATAAGCACAATTTCTAATAACTCCCAAAATGTAAGTATAAGCTCCGCTGAATCTGCCAAAGGCGTTAATGAAATAGCAAAGTCCACTGCAGAGCTACTAAAGGCTTCACAGGAAATCGCTATGAACACAGAGCGAGCCGCAGCTAGTGTAAACGAAATAAACCGTACCTCCAAGGAAATAAC
>CAYWBF010000250.1:0-4569 GCA_964456085.1 uncultured Eubacteriales bacterium | reverse complement strand
GGGGCTTTGTCAGGTAATTGCTCAACAGGCTGAGAAGCTTATTCACGTTTCAAACCTATACTGGACAAAGGCTCAAGTAGAGTTGGCTGAAAAATTAACCGGCGCAGGGGTTTTTGACAAAGCATTCTTTTGTAACTCCGGCGCAGAAGCTATCGAGGGCGCTCTTAAGCTTTCCAGAAAATACGCAAGGCTTTCGGGGAATGAAAACAAAACAGAAATCATTACAATGATAAATTCCTTCCACGGCAGAACTTACGGTGCTGTTACAGCTACAGGACAGGAAAAATATCAAAAGGGTCTTTCTCCACTGTTGCCCGGTATTAAGCATGTGCCTTTTAACGACTTTGACACACTAAAGGCGGCTGTATCCGAAAAAACCTGCGCCATTTTTATTGAGCCTGTTCAAGGTGAAGGCGGTATAGTTCCTGCTGATAAAGAATTTTTGCAGCAGGTTAGAGCGCTTTGTGATGAAATGGATATTGTGCTGATTTATGATGAAATTCAGTGCGGCGTAGGAAGGCTTGGACATTATTTTGCTTATGAGCGGTTTGGTGTTGCGCCGGATATGGTTACTCTAGCTAAGGGTATAGCCGGCGGTGTGCCAATGGGTGCTTTGCTTGCCAAGGAAAAATTTGCTAAGGGCTTTACTCCCGGCGACCATGCTTCAACCTTTGGCGGCAATCCCCTAGCGGCAGCCTGTGGAAGTTTTGTTTTCGACCAGCTTCAAAATGGTTTGCTTGAAAACGTTAAGGCACAGGGAGAATATTTAACCGAAAAGCTTAATTGGCTTAAGGAAAAAAATAGCAGCGTTTTAGAGGTGCGCGGCATTGGTCTGCTTCAAGGTATACTACTTGACACACCTGTCGCCCCTATTATTGGCAAGTGTATAGATGAAGGCTTGCTACTAGTTGGAGCCGGAACAAATGTTATTCGTTTCGTGCCTTCGCTTATTGTGACCTCACAGGATATTGACAACGCAGTTTCCATTTTAGATAAATGCCTTTGATTTTCATAGGCGGTTGGTTGGAGTGATTTTGCTGAATCAGTTTAAAAGAATACCCAAGCATATAGGTGTCATTCCCGACGGAAACAGACGGTGGGCACAAAATAATAATATGGAAAAACAGGAAGGCTACAAGCATGGGGTTATGCCCGGACAACGACTTTGTACCTTAATGGCAGAGGTGGGTGTAAAAGAAGCCACTTTTTATGGCTTTACCAAGGACAACACCGCTCGCCCTAAGATTCAAACAGAGGCTTACACAAACGCATGTGTGGAGGCCGTTGAGGTTATGGCCAACAAAGATGCAAATATTCTCGTTGTTGGAAATACAACCTCAAAGCTTTTCCCAGAAGCTCTCCAACCCTACGCCAACAAACGTGTTAGCTTTGGGAAGGGTCAGCTTAACGTGAACTACCTTGTAAATTATGACTGGAACTGGGATTTAAGCTGTGCTGTCAAAAAAGATGGGCCTGTTATTGAAAACATTGGATCAAAGGAAATTTCTCGTATCGACCTTATAATAAGATGGGGTGGCAGAAGGCGTTTGTCCGGCTTCCTACCTATTCAATCCGTTTATTCTGATTTCTATATTATTGAAGAAATGTGGCCTGATTTTAAAGACGAGCATTTTTACGAAGCGATGGAGTGGTATCAATCCTGTGATGTTACGTTAGGAGGATAGGTTATGAGCAACAAGCTTTTTGATTCGCTAAAGGGAAGGCTGATAATTTCTTGTCAAGCACTTCCCGAGGAGCCTTTGCACAGCTCCTTTATTATGTCCCGAATGGCTCTTGCGGCAAAGATGGCTGGAGCCGTTGGTATACGCTGCAATACTATTCCCGATATTCAAGAAATAAAAAAAACCGTTGACCTTCCCCTTATTGGGATAATCAAACGGGTTTATCCAGACCAAAAACACGTTTACATAACACCTACGGAGGTTGAGGTTGAAGCGCTGATAGCGGAGGGCGTTGACATAATCGCCATAGATGCAACCAACCGCCTTCACCCTGGCGGCAAAACTCTTGAACAGTTTTTCGCCCCAATAAGAAGCAAGTACAGGGAACAGCTTTTTATGGCAGACTGTTCATCTGTAGAGGAATGCTTCGCCGCTCAGGAATTAGGCTTTGATTGTGTGGGTACAACACTTTTCGGAGCAACAGAGGAAACTAAGGGACAAAAGCTCCCCCCTATTGAAGCGATTTCTATGCTTTCAAAAGAATTATCTGTTCCGCTGATTGCCGAGGGCGGGATTCATTATCCTCACCAGCTTAAGGAAGCACTGGACGCAGGCGCATGGTGCGCTGTTGTGGGCGGAGCAATTACTCGACCTCTGGAGATAGCTACACGGTTTATTCAAGCTATCTCATAATCTTGCCCTTCATAATCAAAAAACACCCCTTACAGATTTTATCTGTAAGGGGTGTTTTACTATGCATTATTTTCCTTAGGCAAAAAAATCTCACTTACCAACTTCTGTGCTAAGGAAACCACTAAGTACGGTTTGGTAAGCATACCTGTTATTTTCGTATTGAAGTAAAAAAGCTCGCCCTTTTTATAATTATAAATAACCGGCATAATTACAAACCTGTTATTTACAACAATAAAATCCTTTTTAGGCATATCCTCCACTTCCTTTGGAGCTTTCTCCAAAAGAAAACAAATTACAACCTCCAAATATAGCCTAGGATTTTTTTCCCTAGGCTTGCCGCTTAATGCTTCATCAACGGCGGTTGTAATAAAATCCATATCATTTTGGAAGCCGTCAACGAAAATTATGTACCGGTGCTCCGTATGGGCACCCTTTGAAATCACGTTCTCCGCAATATTATATGAAATTTTTTTATGCTGGGCTTTTCTTATGGAAAAGCCCTTATTTATTACGGCAGATGAAATAGCTCCAAAAACCGCCTGAAAGCTGTCACCCAAGAATGTGCCGCAACTTTCAGTAGTTGCGGCGTCTGACAGCCTTTCACGCTCTTTTTTTATAGCCTTTGGCCAGCTTCTTAAATAATAAAACATGGAAGCTACGCCGGAAATAACAATTAATACTATAAGAATAGGCTGGCTCATATTTCCCCCTTATCGTCTTTCGATTATCGCGCCTAAAGCTTGCAGCTTCTTGTCAAACAAATAATACCCTCTGTCAATATGAAAAATATCGTCTAGTTCCGTTTCGCCCTCGGCAATAAGCGCCGACAGCACAAGGGCCGCTCCGGCTCTAAGGTCGGTAGCCTTTACCTGTGTGCCCATAAGCTTGTCAACGCCCTCTAAGATGGCGCTTCTGCTTTCGATTTTTATTTTTGCTCCCATACGTTTAAGCTGCCCAACGTGCATAAAGCGATTTTCAAATATAGTTTCGGTAACTACGCTGGTGCCCTTTGCCATAGCAAGCAGGCTCATAAACTGTGGCTGCATATCTGTGGGAAATCCCGGATAAGGTAACGTTTTAAGGTCGGCATTTAAAATTTCCTCTGTGCCAATAACCCTAACCCCTCCCTCGTCTGTTTCCAAAACCTTTACGTTTGTCTCCTTAAGCTTGGCAATAATGGGCTTTAGATGGTCGATAACAACATTTTTGCAGGTCACATCGCCTCCCGTTACTGCCGCCGCAAGCATAAAGGTGCCTGCCTCTATTCTGTCAGGTATCACCGTATATTTACAGCCTCTAAGCTCCGTTACCCCCGTTACCTTAATAGTGTCCGTGCCGCTGCCCTTGATGATGGCTCCGCAGGAGTTTAAAAAATTGGAAAGGTCTACAATCTCAGGCTCAATGGCACAGTTTTCAATAACCGTTTGTCCCTTGGCGAACACCGCCGCCATAATTATGTTTTCCGTAGCTCCAACGCTTGGGAAGTCAAGATAAACGTTTGCTCCCTCCATGGTGCCCTTCTCAATCTCGGCACTTACAAAGCCATGCTCATTTTCGATTTTTGCCCCTAATGCTGAAAATCCCTTAAGGTGTAAATCCACTGGGCGACCGCCAATAGCACAACCTCCTGGCAGAGGGATTTTTACGGAGCCTACTCTTGCTAAAAGAGGCCCCATTACCAAAAATGAAGCACGCATTTTTGTAGCTAGGTCATATTCTCCTTGGGAACCTTCCAACCGGGAGTTATCTATGGATAGAGTAGAATCGTCAATCCAGCGCACCCTTGCTCCAAAGCTTTCCAGCAGCTTAAGCATAACAAACACGTCACTTAGCCGTGGCACCTCATTTATTATACATTCCTCCGACACTAAAAGTGTAGCAGCTAAAATAGGCAGCACCGAATTTTTCGAGCCGCCTATTTTTACAGCCCCCTTTAGGGGAGAACTTTTTTTAATTATAAATTTTTCCATTTAATCACTTCTTCCTTTTCTGTAAAGGGCTGTCAGCCCAAAAAACTTTATGTAGCATAGCTCTACACTTAGTATTAACAATTCTTCAGAAAATAAGCATATTTAGAAGAATTTTACAGAAAAAGTTGAAGTAGGTGATTGTTCAAAATTAGTGGCACACATTTTCAGAATACCACACAGTTGAAGTAGGTTTCTGAAAATGTAATATGACACTTTAATAACTA
>CAYWBF010000249.1:0-4583 GCA_964456085.1 uncultured Eubacteriales bacterium | reverse complement strand
CATTTTTTATTTTACCATGGAAGGATTGTTTACAGAAAATTTTTTACAGGCTCGCCAATATTATGGCTGCTCTATTGACTGGCAATGTTCTTAGAAACTCCCCGTGTCCCTCCACTCTTGCATTGGATATTTGAATAGGCATAATCACAAGACCAGTTATAATAATAACGATTGTGGGCGCACCTGTTGCCAAGTACAAAAGCGTTTGCCTTTCAATATCGGAATATAGGTAAGTAAACCCGATTGCAATACCAAGTGACATGATAATTTGAGCAATGGTAAATACAACAATTGTTCCCAATATCCTAAACGCCTGTAATTTCAAAACCTGTCTATATTGATTTGCAAAAACCATTCCTATACCACCTCCTGTTTTTCTGTGGTTAGCTTCACGTACATATCTTCAAGGGTGGACTCAGACAGTGAATAATCATAGATTAACCCTGTTTCAATTTGCTTTCTCACCCAATCAATGGTTTCGCTCACTCGTTCTTTTTGCACAGTAAAAGCCTTTCGTTCGTTTATCTGAAAAATATCCTGCGCCCACTTCGGCAAGGTAATATCTTGAAACCCATTGGAAGGTAAAAATTCAAAGCGCAAGTGATTTCCATTTTCACCCATAATTTCTCTGCTTGTTCCACTGGTCAGCACCTTGCCATTATGGAGAATAACAACCTTATCCACAACATTTTCAGCTTCTGCCACATTATGGGTTACCAAAATGACACCCTTGCCTTGGGTGGTAAGCTTGCGAATCTCATTCCATAGGTATCTCCTGCGGACGGGGTCAACATCATTTGTTGGCTCGTCAAGAACAATAATCTGTCTGGAGTTAATAACCGTCATACAAAATGCAGTCAGCCTTTTTACCCCACCAGAAAGCTGATTGCTTTCTTTGTGTATCCACTCCACAATATCAAGAGCCTCAAAAAGCCTCATAGCCTCTGATTGAATTTCTTTTTCCTTGCCACCTCTCATAACACCCATAATGCTCACTGCCTTCATAGGGGATAGTTCGCCAAGGGATAGCTGAGACTGCGGCTGAACAGAGCATAAGAACCTCCCACGCTCTGGTTTGGCTGTAACGGATTCGCCTAAGACGGTAATTTCTCCGCTGGTGGATTTTATTAGTCCTAATATTTGATTTACCAAGGTGGTTTTCCCAGCTCCATTATGACCGAGCAAGCCCACGATTTTACCCCGTCCAACCTCCAAGGAAATACCATCGTTGGCCACGACCTTGCCGCTTTTTCCCTCATAAACCTTTGTGACGTTGTCAATGTATATCATTTGATTGGTATCACGCTCCAATTTACTCGCCCCCCCTTAACAACATCTAACCTTAGCTTTGTAAACCACTGGATATGAAATTTGGTGCTATCAATTCCATATTGCAACGTCATTATTCCGAAATAGTTGATTTCCTTAAGACTTTCAGCAATATTTGGCTGCCCTGTGACTTGCTCTATACCTAGGCGATATTCCATATCGTTTTCCATAGATACAAGCATTTGATTTTCGGCATCTGATAGCAAAACACTTTTTTGGATTTCTGTTAATTCTTCAAGTTCTTTGTGTAGCTGGAGTATGATTTCGTCCAACAAGGCTATACGCTCATTTGTTGGAACAAATCCCATTAAGAGCAGCTTGCCCAAGTCCATATTTTTAGTTTTGGACATATCCATAGGCGTTTTCAGCCACTCCATAAATTCCCGTCGGCCTAAATGGGTGATGGAATACTGTTTTTTGTTCACCCCGTTTTCCACAAATTCTGTGCAAGTTACCAATCCAGCTGAGAGTAATTTTTTTAGTGCTACTTGTATACTGCCTAAACTGTCGCTGCACATTGCGCTGTAATTCTGCCGGATTATGCTTCGGATTTCATAAGCGGTCAGCCTTTTGAGCATCAATATGCCAAGAATGATTTTATCCATTTTCAGAACCTCCTTTACACCTAATGATAATATACCTATTAGGTATCGTCAAGAGGGTTTGTGAAATAATATCTGTGAATAAAAAATAATACTGCTTATTTAGCAAAAGAGCCGATAACCGTGAGTTTTTTTCACAAGTTATCGGCTCTATGTTTTAGCGCCTGTATATAAGTTTATATACACAACAGCTATCTACCATAGCTTATTTCAATCATACATAAAATTAATTAAAGTAATTGAAAATTTTATTTCCCATGCAGTATACTATTAATAGAAAATTGTGTTAATATCGTATGTATATAAATATTACAGGGAATGAATTATTAAATGGTTTAGGCAAATATTTTAAGCCAAATTATTAGGTGCGTACATTCATATCAAATATTCTTTTATTTTTATTTACTCAAAATTATTTTATTCAAGGAACAGTAACCTATGTTTTAAAATAATGTGAGTTCGACGAAATTGCAAAAACCGCAATTTCGTCGAACAAAACGTGAAAATTGCTTCGCAATTTAAGCCGCTAAAGCGGCTTATTCGACTTCGTCGAACTCACGCTAAAATAAATCCAAATACTAATAAGGGGGATATAACCTATGTGTAAGCTTATTAACGAAAATAACTTGGTTTTTGAATTAAATGGTAAGGATATAACTTATCTTTTTACCATAAACAAATATGGAATTCCAATACATTTGTATTTTGGAAGAAAGCTAAAATGCTTTGAACCAAAAGATGCATTTGTAGACTATAACAAGCCCTATACTCCATGCTACAGAGAAGGGGATCGCGATTTCACCCTTGAAACCGCCCCGCAGGAGTATCCTCTTAGACAAATATCAGATTTTCGCCCCGAGGCTGTTACATTAGCCTTTGAAGACGGTTCCTCCTGCTTTGAGCTTGAGTATAAGAGCCATAAAATTTTCAGCGGCAAGAGGAGGATTAAGGAATTGCCATCAACCTTTTGCAAAGAAGATGAGGCGGAAACCTTATGTATTACACTTGCAGACCCTAACCATGAGAATATTTTGGTAGAGCTGTATTACACTGTTTTTAAGGATTTTAACGTAATTGTACGAAGCTCAAAAATAATAAACTTAGCATTAGAAAATGGTTCGCAAAAGGTAGTTATTAATAATGCCGCAAGCTGTTCTGTTGACTTTAGAGGTAATACATATGAAATTATAAATCTTGAGGGTTCATACGGACGTGAGCGTTGGCTTGACAGGGTTGCCTTAAGGTCGGGAGAAAGAAGAATATACAGCACAACAGGCGCATCAAGCCACGAGGAGAATCCTTTTTTATTACTGTGTACTAAGGAAACAACGGAAACTAATGGTGAAGCATACGGCTTTAGCCTAATTTACAGCGGAAATCATATGTGCCTTGCTCATGTAGGTACAGCAGAAGACACACGAGTTTTAGTGGGAATCAACCCTGATAGTTTTTCATGGAGCTTACACCCGGGAGAAGAATTTAATACACCTGAGGTTGTAATGGCTTATTCCTGTGAAGGCTTTGGCGCTATGTCAAGAGCCTACCATGATTTTTACAGAAAACATCTTTGCCTGTCCAGCTTTACAAATATGGAACGACCTGTGCTAATAAATAACTGGGAAGCAACGTATTTCAATTTTGACCAAAATAAAATTTTAGATTTGGCACAAAAAGCCGCAGAGGTTGGGGTAGAGCTTTTTGTACTGGACGACGGATGGTTCGGCGAACGTAATTCAGATAGGTGTTCCTTGGGAGACTGGCAGGTTAATTACGAAAAGCTGCCTGGTGGTCTGTCAGGCTTAGCAGAAAATATTAAAGGGTTAGGCATGAAATTCGGAATATGGGTTGAGCCGGAAATGGTTTCTCCAAACAGTAACTTATATAAAGAAAAACCTCACTGGTGTATACACACCAATAATCTTACTAGACATCAATCCCGTTATCAGTTAGTTTTAAATTTGGCGAGAGAAGATGTTCAAGAGTTTATTATAGAAGAAATGGCTAAGGTTTTTTCTTCGGCTGATATTTCATATGTAAAGTGGGATATGAACAGACCTATTACCGGATTAAGCGGCGGAGAATCCTTTCATAGATATATTCTTGGATTATATAAGATTTTAAACACCCTAATAGAACGCTTTCCATCTATATTATTTGAGGGCTGTGCAGGGGGCGGTGGACGCTTTGACCCGGGCATTTTACATTTTATGCCCCAAATTTGGTGCAGTGATAACACAGATGCTTGGGAAAGATGCAAGATTCAGTACGGAACCTCCTTTGTATATCCGCCTATTTTTACGGGCAATCATATTTCGATTGTTCCAAATCATCAGACAAAAAGGAATATTCCTCTGAGCACAAGAGGGAATGTAGCTATGCTTGGAAGCTTTGGGTTAGAACTTGATTTGACTGTGCTAAGCCAAGAGGAGCTAACTGAAATTGGAGAGCAAGTAAGCCAGTATAAAAAAATAAGAAGCCTTGTTCTAAATGGGGATTTTTACCGTTTACACTGCCCATTTTCCGAAAACATATGTGCTTGGCAAATGGTATCTAAGGACAGGACAGAGACAGTTGTTATAATTACTCAAAAGCTATTTATACCAAACTCATCTCCCGCTGGGCTTAAATTAATGGGACTTGAGCCTGATAGAC
>CAYWBF010000248.1:0-4599 GCA_964456085.1 uncultured Eubacteriales bacterium | reverse complement strand
AGGATAGTGCTAAGCTGCTTTTATAATTTTATTAAATAGGTGGGTTTGTCAAGCTCACCTTAAATATAAGGGGGAGATATAATGAGTAAGTATATTTGCGCTTTAGATGCAGGGACGGGAAGCGTGAGGGCTGTTATATTTGACCAAAAGGGCAATCAGCTTTCTGTGGCTCAAGGAGAGTGGTTTCACAAGGAGGATCCAAAATATCCCGGCTCTATGGATTTTGACTGGGTTACAAACTGGGAGCTTGCTTCCAAATGCATAAAACAGGCTATTGAGGCGGCTAGTCTTAACCCTGCTGACATTGCCGCAATTTCAACTACAAGCATGAGAGAGGGAATCGTACTATATAATAAGGAAGGAAAAGAGCTTTGGGCGTGTGCTAACGTTGATGCAAGAGCATCGGCCCAGGTTGGTGCTCTTAAGGCGTTATCCCCAGACCTTGAAATGGATATTTACAGTATATCCGGCCAAACCTTTGCTCTTGGAGCGTTACCTCGTATTTTGTGGGTTAAGGATTATTTGCCCCAGCTTTATGAGGAGACGACAGTTGTTACAATGTTTAATGACTGGCTGATTTACAAGCTTACAGGCATTTTGGCTGCAGAGCCTTCTAACGGCTGCACAACAGGTATTTTTGACCTAAGCAAACGAAGCTGGCTACCCCAGATTGCACATAAGTGCGGACTTAAGGATATTTTCCCAAGGGTTTATGAAAGCGGCACAGTGGTTGGGGAGGTTTCAGCTTATGCAGCTAAGCAGACAGGGCTTAGCGAGGGTACTCCTGTTGTAACAGGTGGCGGTGATGCCCAGCTAGGCTGTGTTGGAGTTGGAGCAGTTGAAAAAGACCAGGCTGCTATTTTTGGGGGAAGCTTTTGGCAGTACGAATATAACACAGCTGAGGTTAAAACCGACTCCAAGGGGCGTGTGAGAGTAAACTGCCACGCTGTTCCCGGACTTTGGCAGTATGAGGCTATAGCCTTTTTCCCGGGGTTGATTATGCGGTGGTATAGAGATGCCTTCTGCCAGCTTGAAAAGCTACATGGGGAAAAGGAGGGCATGGACCCCTATTACCTCCTTGACAAGGAAGCGGCAAAAATCCCTGCCGGGAGCTACGGTATGATGTGCACCTTCTCAGATGTCATGAATTACATAAATTGGAAGCACTCTGCTCCTAGCTTTACAAATTTTGCTATAGACAGCGAAAAATTTAACAGGTTTACATTTTACAGAAGCATAATGGAAAACGCCGCCTTGGTTACAAAGGGACATATGGAGCTTGTTCATGAGGTTACAGGAAAATGGGCAGATGAGGTAATTTTTGCCGGAGGTGCTTCAAAAAGTCCTCTTTGGTGCCAAATTTTAGCTGATGTGCTAAATGTGCCGGTAAAGGTTCCTGTGGTTAAGGAAGCTACAGCTCTTGGAGCGGCTATTGCTGCCGGGGTTGGGGTAGGAGTTTACAAAAATATGCAGGAAGCTGCAGCCTCTTTGGTTTCTTGGGATAAAACCTATACACCTCAGGCAGAAAATCAGACTGTGTACACTCAGCTTTACGAAAATTGGCGAAAGGTATATGGTTCTCATTTAGATTTAAGCGACAAGGGTTTAACAAAGCATATGTGGATTGCACCGGGAATAAATTAAGCCTTCAAGGCAATACTAGGCATATGAAACCCAAAGGAGGTGCTCATATGCCAAAGGACAGCCAACCCGACAACAAGCAAGCAAGAGCCGAAAAGGCTAACGGACAAACACCAATCACAGAAGAAAATCACAATAAAAATAAAAATGCAAAAAGGCAGTCTATTGAAAATAATGATGTATAGACCCTAGAACAAAAAAATCCCCCTATTTACAACCCTTACTGGGTTTGATAAATAGGGGGATTTTTATTTAAGCTTGAAGTCATTCCTAGTATAACCAACTATTAAGAATAGGCTTAAGCTCATAATCAAGAATATCCATAATTAAATTCTTATCATCATTTTTCATCGCTTCTTCAATAGCTCTAAAAATCTCTACTATATTTTGGTGGTCTACTCTAATGTCATGAAGCTCCTGTGTTTTATCCAAGGCGGTAATCACGTAGCTAACACCTTCCAAAAGGTCAGCTACCTGCTGGAGCATTGTAGGCGGCAATTTTCTAAGCTCTGTAATGCCGTTAACTGCTCGTTTTACATATTCGGCACAGGTTGCCAGGGTTTCGTATGCTTGCTCTTCCATTTTACACCTTACCTTTTAATTTTCTACTTTTTCCTATAGGGATTTAAAAAAATCGCCAGGGAGTTGACTACCGCCCTAAGCCTTATTTAAGAAGTCCTTAACATCCTTAACCGTGCCTTCAAGAAGCTGGTTCGCTTCCTCAAACACGGGCAGAAGCCCAGTATAGAAATGGGTGCTTTTTTTCACTATATCAAGGTTTGCATTGCCTGTAGAGGGCAGCTCCTCATTTGTCAGCTTAAAAATCGTAGGCTCCAGCACAAAGAAAATCCATGCCAGCGTCTCCTTAAGGCCGTTTATTTTTTTATCTACATCTGTAAGCTTTTGAAGATACTTTGCATTTTGTCTGGCTTCCTTGGGGGTAAGGCTACTATGAACATGAAGCCTCTCAAGCCTTTTACAGGCATCAACGGCTTCCTTTATGTCAAATATTGCTTTATCATAGGTTTTAATTGTTTCGATTAATATATCATGAACCTTCCTTGTTTGGTCAATGGTAAGCAGCTTGCCTTTTGCGTATTGCTCCTCCAAAATCCCAACTACGTCGTCATTTATGTCCTTGCAATAGGTGTCAATTACTTCTCTAAGGGTCATTATTTCGGTGCCATCGATTTTAGCCCCACCTTCTGTAGCATCTATAACCTTAATGTGGGCGGCATGGTTTGTAATATACCGTTCAAACCATAGCTTATAGCTAAACATTGCTGTAGAAGTAAATACCTTATTGCCGTAAACGTCTTCAATCTCAAGCTCGTTTTCTCTGGCATTATTAAACTCCTCGTTGTCAAAGAAAGAGCCTCTAACGTGGGTTCTGTTATCTGTAAACGCCAAATCCTGCCCAATAAGCACCACAGGGTCCCCACCAAGCTTAACAGCAAAGTCTAAAGCAGAGTGAGCCACGGAGCCTGCGGAAATCATTGGCAAAATATCCACTTCAAGCTGGCGAAACAGATTTATCAAGCCCATTTCTGGAAAAATAAAGGCGTCCATTCTTCTGCCTTTGTGGCTCTCAATAAGCCCTGTATTACCGTGGGATACAAAAATCAGAGTAGTTTTATCGTTTGTAACATCATGTGGCAGCTGGTTAGAGTCCAGCGAAAATGTAAAGTCTGGAATAATTCCGTTATCCAAAAGCACCTTATAGGCTGTATAAACGCATACGATTACCACCTTACCCTGAATTTCCTTTAGCAGGTGCATGTTTTTGCTAAGGGAAGGCCCGGCAGCTACCACAATAATGGGCTTATTGGTAAATTTATTATACAGCCTGTTTATATCGTAGCTGTCCAACACAAATTTAAAATTCTTATAAAAATTTGCATTCCAAGCTCTTGAGAAGTGCGTTAGGGTGTTTGCCTCAATTGTAAGCTGAAGCTGCTCCTTTTGTAAAATCCGTAGGAAAGTTCTGTATTCCTCAAGAAACATCTCATCGTAGAGATGAGCTGTTAAAATTTTAATCTTATGGATATTGGCCCAGCTAACACGCAGCGCCAGGTTGTCAACAAAGGAGTTGGTGTCAATACCAACCAAAATATTCAACCGCTTGTCATTGTAAAATTCTATTAAATCAATATTTGAAAAGGCGTACTTAAAAATATCAGCGTTGGGCTCCACAACAATTAGCACGTCTGTTTTATTAAGCCTTTCCAAAATCGCCTTTATATAATAACCAAAGCCGAAGCCGAAGCACACAAAATAATTAGAGGCTTCTATTTTGACTTGATCTGCAAGCTTTGCCGCCTCCTCTTCCGGAGAATATTTTGAATGCAGATATTTTTCCTTGCCGTCAAACTTAATCCTAGCGGTCACACTTCCGTTAAAAGCCTTTAGCACCTCAACATCCTTAATTACAGTAGCTTCTACGTCCTTAATTTCTACATCAAAAGGAAGGTGCTCTTCAGTCAAAATTTTATTTCTTTTGTAAATTAATTCATTCACAGCTTTCACCTTTGGCAGATTATTTATTATGCTTCATAATATAATAGCTTTTCAACAAAACTAAATAATATTCTTTTTAATAGGCTTTACATAAACTTTTGGAAATAATTTTATAAATCAAAATTCGATCTATAGAGCAATTTTACAAAACATGGTCAGGTTGGAGTGAAAATAACGAACGCTTCAACGTTATTGTTGTGAAGGGCGCTGACTACTCTTTTGAAAATTACTATCTAGTCAAATTTGGTATATATAAAAAAAGGCCAGCCTTTCGGCCAGCCAAACCTTCCCGGTGTTATGCCGGTTATTATTAATTAAAAGCCGCGCAGCAACTTTTGAAATAATAATTGTCACCAAGTAATTGTTTCTTAATTAGCTGCATTCATTTTTGGAATCCACATGGTTCAAATGGGTTTTCAAAAATGTTTAGCGATTGTTCTG
>CAYWBF010000247.1:0-4602 GCA_964456085.1 uncultured Eubacteriales bacterium | reverse complement strand
CATACTTCGTCAGCCGCTCCTAGCAGACTTTCTTCGAGTATGCGTCGTCGCGGCTTCCTCGTCTGACGAAAAAATATCTCGCAAATCCGGCGACAGCAGGTTTCAGAAGAGGTCTATTTTTTTATTCTTTTTCAAATTCCAGCCTATATAAAGCCAGAATTACAAGGGCAATTAATAAATATCCGGAACAAACCTCAAGGGACTGCCCAATACCCACACCTGTTGAGTGAATAATGCCGAAGAAGGTCAAGACTGCCGCTATTAAAGTTAAAATAATGGCTTCCTTTTGCTTTCTGTCAATAAGGTACACCAAAAGGGTCGCCCAAATAACACCTATAACAATAGCACCGTTGCCCAGCACCTCGAAGCCTTTCATGTAAACCCCGTTTTGAGCCAAGGTTTCATAGGAGGTTTTGGACAAATCCCCTCCGGCAGAGGTTACGGCGTTTGCCATAATGGTTTTGCCCCAGTCTGCAAGCCATGGCATCAGTCCTAAAATAACAGCAGGGTAGTGCTTTTCGGGTACATGGGCAAAGGCTTGAGAGCCTATGAGAATACCGATGTATATTAAAATAGGCAGAATGGCTACAATGGGAATTACACTTATTAAAATGGATTCAATACCGAAAATGGAAATCAGAAGTATTGACAGACCTGTAAGCCAGGAGTATCCAAGACGTGCACCGATGCTTTTCCAGCCGGGGTGACCGATGTATATTGCCGTAGGCACAAGGTTTCCGAATAATGCGCTTGTCATGCTGGTAATGCCGTCTGCCAGTAGTACAACAGTTGTGTCATACTTGTCACCGGCAACCTCTGCGCTTTCCAGATTGTCAATGCTTTCAATGAAGTTGTATATTCCCATAGGTATGGCAGAAAGAATAAAGGGCGCCGCCTCCTTAAACCCGGCAATTAATTCACCGGGAGCAGGTAAGGGGGGGTAAAAGCCTATGCTGGATATGGCGGCTTGAAGCTCTGCTGGGCGCATGTAGCCGGAAATCCAGCCTAGTATAGTACCTAAGACTATAGCCACAAGCCCTGCGGGAATACCAAAGGGCATTTTCTTTTTCGCCACAAACCCCAGCAGTATTACGGCAAAGCAGGCGAAGGAGATATAAGCCGCTTCAAAGCTTTGCAGTGCACCGTTACCCATAATATAGGTAATGGAAACCCCGGCCAGTGAGCCGAGGAGCGCCGCCCTAGGCACCACTCGCCGAATCATTTTCCCAAAAACAGCGCCCCCACACTCAATAACCCCTTCAATAAAGCACCAAGCCATACCGGCTTGCCATGCAAGTAGTGGGTTGCCTGTTTTCTGGCTTGTAGGCAGCACTATCATGAAAATTACGAGAAACATATGAGGGACGCTTATGCCCGAAGGCAAAGCCGTTACCGTATCAGTACCCCGAGCCTTTGCCATTCTAAAGCCTTGATAAAAATAAAAAGATGAGCTTAAAAAAATACCCAGACCCACCGCAGGCAAAATGCGCCCAAACACTAACTGCTGGGGCATTTTTACAACATACAGCAAAAGCCCGGTCAAAACCAAAATATTTGTTACGATATTCGTAAACAACCCGAAAAATCCATTAAAGTCCGATTTTTGCCAAATCGTTACCCCTTGAAGCTTCACTTCTTTACCTCCCTCGGAATACTTGAATTTTTGTAATAGGCGTAAATTTATTACTGAATATAGATATTATTGAGAGATAATTGAAATTTATGCACTTATTTGGTGCATAGCTTTATTTTGGCTGGATTGTTCCGTATTTTGCTAAGGAAGGGTAAAAGAAAGGCGCTGCAAGCTTAAAAAAGTTGCAGCGCCTTTTGTTGGGTATGGAGCAGTTGACAAATAAATTAATAAATAGTATATTATGAGTATACTAAATAGAAGGTGAATATATAATGGGCAGAGAAAATAAAAAAGAGGCTGTTGCCTCACTACATCGAGAACATATTATAACTGCTGCTGAACAGATATTTTCTGAAAAGGGTTTTGCACAAGCTACTATTGAAGATATTTCCAAAGCATCTGAATACAGCCGCCGCACAATTTACGCTTATTATGAAAGCAAGGAGGATATTTTACATCATATCATTGCAAAGGGATTGCTGGCTTTAAAGAAAAATATAGAAATGGCTTTGGAAGAGAACAGCGATTTTTTAGCTCGATATTTTGCCATATGCCATGCTATGAAAAAGTATCAAATTGAATGTCCTCACTCGCTGGAAAATGTCACACAAGCAAAAACCTGTAAATTAGACTTTGACAATCTTTCTACTGCGGTTACGCAAATCATGTCATTGGGCACAGAAATTAACGCCCTGCTTGCCGGATTTATTCAAAGGGGCAAGGAACAAGGCGTTGTGCGGCAAGAAATTATTCCTATGCCCACAGTTTATATACTATGGTCTAATATTACGTCATTGCTTACCTTGGTTCAGACAAAAGGTGTATTTATAGCAAAATCCTTTTCCATAACCGAGGAGGATTATTTAGAGTACGGATTAAAGCAGATTATAAATTCAATATTGGAGGTACGTATTTAATGGAAAATCAATATAGCATAACGGCACTTGCATCCTCTTTTGGCAGAGTATATCATGCAGAGAAAGACAACCCTATTATTTTTAATGATACATTAGGCCGTCAGCTTATGACAGACGATGAGTATAAACAAATTCAGGAATATATGCTTGGTGGAATAGACTTTTTTGCGCCTGATAAAAAAGAGAGCTTTGCTTCTGCTGATGATATGCTGAAATGGATTGTTCAGACACAAATTGCCCCCACTCCTTTGGCGAGAGCACGATACTGTGAGGACTCATTAAAAACGGCCGTATTTACGGGAACAACACAGTATTTAATTCTAGGCGCTGGAATGGATACCTTCGCTTTTCGTAATACAGATATGCTGAACAAGCTTCATGTTTTTGAAATAGACCACCCTTTAACACAAGAGGAAAAGCAGAAGCGGATTGCCCGTGCAGGGTGGGGGGTGCCTGAAAATCTTTGCTTTGTGCCTATGGATTTCACAAAAGATGATTTGGCTGAAAAGCTGTTAGCGCACGGCTTTAAGAAGGATAGAAAGACCTTTTTCAGCTGGCTGGGGGTTAGCTATTATCTAACAAAAGAGCAGATAGAGAATATGTTAAAGGTCATTGGGTCGTTTGCAGCCGAGGGCAGCTCCCTTTTGTTTGATTATGGGGCGGAAGATATGTTTACCTCTCCTGTGAAGCGTGTGCAAAACATGCTTGCTATGACGGCTGCAAGCGGTGAGCCGATGAAATCCTGTTTTAGCTATGGCGAATTGGAGCAGATGTTAGAAAAATATCGCTTTTTAATATACGAGCATTTGAATGTAGAAGAAATACAGAGAAAGTTTTTTGCCGGCAGAACAGATTATTTATCTGCCTTTGAAAATATTGAATACGCCTTAGCGGTATTGAAATAAATGAAGCAGTTTTATGATAGCTTCAAATAGCTGCTGCAAGCTAATTACAGTAATATTAACACAGCAAAAGCATAACAACAGCTTTGAGCAGGCTCTGGCTTCATTATAAGCATATCCTTTGTAGCAAGCTGTAAATTGCATTATTGCTAACACTTTATTATTTAGTAAAGGCCTATTTTAATTCATCCTCAAAGAAGGCTTATCCTTATCGCCGGCACAGTATAGTAGTAAATACTGTTTAAGGTAAGAGATATTTGAGGGGAATTTCCGAACGCTATAAGGACTGGTCCGATAGGCTGATACAAAGAAAACCAATTGAATATGAAAGCTAGTGGGTTAAGCTTAACCCAGCTTAATAAATAAGAAGCTTATGAAAATGAGCTTTATTATTCCAAAAGAAATTTGGCTTTTAGGTATTATTTTAATGCCTAAGAGCCTTTTTTTGTGCTCCGGATATGACGAATAGCTGAAATTTAAAATTTGTATTTAATAGCTTTTTTAGGGCAAATATCCACGCACTCACCACATAAGATGCATTCGTTATCATACGGTTTTTCTTGTTGTACTTTTTTTGAAATATCTAGGCTCATAGGACAGGCCTTATCACATGCCCCACAATTAATGCACAGCTTCTTGTCCGCCTTAAGCTCCACTCTTTTTATATTTAAACTGCGCCCTAAGCGGCTTCCAACAACCATAAACGGTGAAATCCAACACGCATAATGGCAGAAAGCTCTTTTGCCTACGGTTAAGTGAAGTACCAAAACCAAAAAAATTACACCGTAATAAATGATGTAAGCCATTGGTTCGACAACGGATATCCCATTTGTGGTCATATAGAAAAAGTCAGCTTGCCTTACTCCTCCAGCGGAGATAAACAATATAGCGATTGCCGCAAGCCATACAATCCAGATCGTATAGCGGATGATATGTAGTTTGCCACCTTTCACTTTTCTCTTTTGCGCAAGTGTCAAGCACTCCTGCAACCCGCCCATTGGGCAAAGGTAACCACAGAATAACCTGCCAAAAAACAGCGACAGCACAAACAATACTACAAATACAATAAAGCTCCCCGACACAATGCCTACAATAGCTCCATCAATGATTAAATATGGTGAAAAGTAATAGATGGTTATAGGGAAAAGCA
>CAYWBF010000246.1:0-4613 GCA_964456085.1 uncultured Eubacteriales bacterium | reverse complement strand
AATATAATGATACTTGCGTTTCTGAAGTAATTGCTATAGCTTCACAAATTATTGATGAAAGCGAAATGAATTCAGCTCAAAAAGCTTCTGAGGAGACTAAAGCTGGTTTTGCATCAATAAGTGGCTCATATGAGAATATATCATCGACTAATAGCTATGGTGCTGACTTTGAATTTTCAAAAGGCAAAATTGATAGAATTTATTTTGAGGGTTGGGGTTATTCCGGCATGAACATGGCAGAAGTGAAAGGAGAGGCCATTATAGTAGAGGGTACCCGTGCTACATTTGTTGACGAAAACAACAACACACTTATTTTCAATTTATTGCCTAATGGAAACATTAATATTACGGAAAGTGGAAGTTTTGGGGGCTTAAATATAACTTTTAGTGGTGAATACAGAAAAAAACGATAGAAATTTAGGATATAATCAAAGCACATTACCAATTAACCAAAAACAAAAAACCACCTTAATGGCTTATAAATACCTTATATAAGCCATTAAGGTGGTTTTTATCTATATTACTTTTTCTTATTTTTAAGATACATAATCTGTTTTAAAAGTCCATGAATTATTTCTTGTTCTTCAAGTGTACAGTCTTGTATGGAATAAATAATTTTATCAATTATTGTGGTATCAGGTGGTGTAGCTTCATCTGCTTTAAAATCAAAAAGCTCTGCAAAAGAAACATCTAAGGCTGTTGCAAGCTTATTAAGGGTTTCTACAGTAGGTTTTTTAACTCCCCTTTCAACAAGTCCAACGAAGGAAGTATTCAAATTGGCCTTTAAAGCTAACTCTTCTTGACTAAGCCCCCTCATAGTTCTAATGGCTCTTATTCTGCTCCCAACCAATTCAGCTATATTGCTCAATGTAATCACCTCAAATTTAGTTTAACAGTGATTATATGGGCTTTTCAATTTACTATAGCATTTTATATTTTTAATGTCTATAGAATTGACCAAACGTAATACTTCTTATATAATTATAGGAAAATATGGTATTGTAAAGGAGTGTAATCATGGTGAGGCTACTAAAAACAGTCTTATTTACAGCATTGTTACTTGTCTTTCATTCTCATGTATTTTCAGCCCAAGTAAATACTCCTATAAGTAGAGACTTTAAAAATATTGAAAAGTATGCAAAAGAGCATAAAATTAAGCTCTCTTATTTTTCAAAAAGAAATACGGTAACTAATAAGTCCCAAAAACTTATGGCTAACTTAAGAAAAGGAAAAATAGAACCCATTAAAGTAATCTATCAGGAAGAATTATTTAAAACGTCGTATTATAAAACAACAAATGGATACGGAGACTATTTATATTTAGGCGAAATAAAAAACAAAAGACCTTCTGGAATAGGGGTTTTAGTTAATTCTATTAAATATGGAGACAATATTTATTATTTTATAAAATATAGCGGAGAATTTAAAGACGGCGTAATTATAGGTTATGGGATGGAATTTAGAATTCCTATATACGATAATGAAATTTCTGAAATAGAATCAAAATACGGGATTGATCGGATATATGATTTGCTAAACTATATAAGATACGAGGGTAATTTTAAAAACAACAAGTATAACGGAAGAGGTCAAAGCTTTGATTATTCTGCATTCTCAATTAACTTTGAAATAGGAAATTATAAAGATGATAAGCTTAACGGAAAAGCAAATATATACATTGGTGGGAAGCTTTTTTATAGTGGAGGTATTAAAAATGAAAAATTTGATGGTACCGGCAAAAAGTATTTTATCGGCTCCAATCAGCTGGAATACGTTGGAGGCTTTAAAAACGATAACTATCACGGAACCGGAAAGCTATATGACGAAAAAGGTAAGGTGATATACTCGGGCAAATGGGAAAATGGTGACTACAAATGATTAGATAAGATTGGAGGGGTTGATATGAAACAATTTATCTTGCTGGAAAATACCTTTATTGTTACGGAAGAACGAGACAATTATAATAAAATAAGGCTGCAATTTATTGAAAATGCACATAGTTTAATGCTAAATTTTATCTATGCTTATAATGAAAACTGCCATAGTATAGAGGACGTTTTAAAAAAAGGATTTGAATTAGGGTGGCATTATATAAATTTAGGACTGCAGAACGCTGTAGAAATGCTATTAAAGCGTGATATTTTAACCATAGACGTTAATGCATTTTACAATGATTACTTTGCACAATTTGATACTTATGATTTATGCATAGAAAAAATTACCAATAAATACATAGAAATTGAGAAGAACCAAAAAGCTGCCGAGGCGTATAGAGAATTAAGAAAAACCTATAGGGCTAAGTGGGTAGGGGGCGGATTTAGCATGTCTGGTGCTTTGTCCGCTGCTGCCAAAGCCTCAGCTATGAATATGGCAGCTGATTTAGGCCATTCAGCTTACAATTTTATTGGTAATAGTATAGATAGTATTATTACAAGCTCAAAAAAAAGCAAACTTTTTAATGATTCTAATACATTAAATTCATTGGCAGACAGTGTTCGACAGAACTGCTATAATATTCACTATGCATTGATAATGGTTTTACGAAACTATGGAGTCAAGAATATTTTAACGGTTTCTAATACTGATAAAGCAAAGGCCATGGCGTTACTTAATAACCTTCAATTAGCTTCCTATCCTAATGACAAGCGTATCCCTACAATATTTACTATACTTGAGCTTGACCCTTATAACATTGAAATTTACCAATACTTAATAGACACTTACGGAGATCCAAGAGGTGAAATCAATGCCCTAGCCCAATATTTCGGCATTTGTATAAATCCATATATTGAGGAAAAAATTAAACTTCATTCAGCTAATCTTCTTTCTGCTGCAAAAGTGATAAAAATAAGCTATGAAGAAAAAATATCTGTAGGAAAACAAATCAAAGTAGATGTTACAAAATATTCTGCCGATCTTAATTATTTTAGTAATGAAGATTTTCTTAATTCCATATTTGCAGAATTAGATTTATTTATTATTGATTCGGCTGAAAAAAGCCTTAAAGAAATAAAACAAACGCTCCCAACAGATACGGAAGAAATGACTAGAGAGGCAATTCTTGTAATAATCAACAAACAAAAAGAATATGGGTTGGATGAGAATAATAAGGAGGCCATTATTTTAGTAAACCAACTTAATGCTCAAATACGAAAACACAAAGAAAACAAATTCAAAGAATATTATTCTCAAATACCTTTGGAAAAGTTAGAAGATTTTGAATCTGCTTTGGCGAAAATACATCTCTATGTTAGAGAAAACGAGCTTGAAAATTGTGATTTAATTAATAGTTTTACGGATGAGATAAATAATAAAAAATTACAGATGCAGCTTCAAATGTTGGAAAGTGAGTATAATAGTCTAAAATATTCTACGGAAGAAGAAATGATGGCTTCAAAAAAATCACTTGTCAAGTTCTCTCAAAAAATTGGATTAGAATTAAGCAATCCATTTGTTGATAAAGTAACAAAGATGCTTGAGGATTATGATTTAAAAGAAAGAAGCTTTGGAAAACTGGTTTTTTCAAGTCGTGAATCTGCTAAAAAAGCCAAAAATGATAGCGAAGAGCTTGCTTTATTATTTAATACCATTGAGCCCTCTAAACTAAATAGGGAAGATAGTTTATCTGCTCTAATTATACATATCAGGGGTTCTTCATGTGATGATGTGATAAAAGGTGAGTATCTAAGCTTTCTTAATGCTAGGCTTTATGCTATGCAATTTATAAAATCATTTTCAACAGTATTAACTTATGGGGAATTCCGCCGAAAAAGCTCTGAATTTAATTCAATTACAAATAAAATAACTATTAACAGCTTAACCCAAAAGCTTAACGACCTACAAGAACTAATTAATGAAAAAGGACATATTATTAATACAAATGATTATAAAAAAAGTTATAATTTTGCATACAAATACCAAAAGAGTAAAGAAGGCAGTTTGCCAAAAGAAATATTGTCAAACATTTTCTTTTTAACCATAATATACTTCTTATCTAAGTTCATTATAGACTATTTTGACATAGGGGTGCCTTATAGCATTTTAATTTTGCTCGTACTAGTCTGGATTGGATATAAGGCATATGACTACTACCTAATACTTACAATAGGTAAAAACAGATGGTATGAATTGATAAAATTGTCTGGACTGAAAAGGTTAGAGCATTTTGATTTCTAGAATTTATATTTTTTTAGGGATGTTATTCTTTTGTATAATTTTTAAAAGATTGTATAGACTATGAATTCCCCAAGTGATCGGTATAGTTACAGGGTTTACATTGATTTGGTTAAACCTTTTTACAAGAACGTTAATATTTTCTTCCGAGTATCCTGCGCTAAGTAATTCTACCCTAGCCCTTTCAAAGCTTTTTCTTTTGCTTGTAACACTAAGAACCTGTAGCATTCGACTTTTAGTTTTTTGGTAAAATGGGCTATTTTCTATCTTCGTTCTTGCAATATCAAAAGTAAAATAATCTCCTGTAAACGAAACCTTCCTTAGATAATAGCTTATTACATCATGGCTAATATCTGTATTAATAAAATCCTCAATTTGGTTACAGGGCATTTTATATGTTCTAATAAGCGTATCGACCTTAACTGGCTTACATTGAATTT
>CAYWBF010000245.1:0-4622 GCA_964456085.1 uncultured Eubacteriales bacterium | reverse complement strand
TTTCTTGTTTTGATGATGCTTTGTGTTACTGTTTTACTTGAAATTAACTATAGTATGGATTTAACAGATAAGCAGTGGGGCATGATAGCGCCGATTTTCAAAAGTAATAAGGGTGACCATATATTCAAAAAAATCCCTATCGGTTATTTAACCAATAGGGATTTTTTATAAGGTGGGGATATGCTCATCTGCTTTAATTGATGTCTTGCAGGTTAAGGTCATATTTTATACTTGAAGCTTTTTGAAATCCTAAACTTTCATATAGTTTATGAGCAGAATATGCGGTATCCAAGCAAGTTAGTGAGATGGATTGGTATTTTTGTTTTTTAGCATCTTCAATAATAAAACTTAATAGCCTTTGAGCAATTGTTTGCTTGCGATAGCTTTCTTTTACTGCAACATTAAATACGGTTGAAAGCCAAATGTAAATAGTTCTATTGCATACTGTGTAACACTGCCGACAATTATGTTATTGTCTTTTATAACATAAATTTTGTAGCTATTGTTCGCTTGATATTGTTGGTATTTTTCAATACTATTTCTTGAGCCAAAGCATTCATCAATGAGTGTTTTGTAGGAGGAGATATCCTCAGGCTTTAGCAATTCAATTATTTCGTTCATATCATCACCTTTGGTGTTATATAAATAAGTTTCCTCAATGCTTATAGATTTCTGCTCAAACCTAATGTTTAATAATATGCTACTTATATAGTTTATTTGGTATTACGAGTTCATTATCCACAGACTTAAGATATAAAATCAAGTCATTAGCTTTCTTCAGCCACATCTTCCTCTCCTTGCTATTCTCTTTTGTACCATTTATTATTTCTTCGATAATGCCTGTTTGGCAATAGTTTATTTTATTATGTATTTCTAATGACATTGTTTTAGGGTAAGTAAATTCACTTTTAGGGTTTATATTAAAATATTGTTTTGTATCCAACGTTGTTTTAATGTAACCGTTATTTGAAAATCGTTTGCCTTGTTCCACTCTGTGGGTAGCTCCACAAATTATTAAGACAGTTTTATTTTCACCGATGGATTCAATAGTGTTTTCAAAAATATTATCATCTCGTTCATTGTCAGTAGTATTAGGCTTTGTATCGTCAGTAATGTTCCACCAGTCGATACCCTTTACATTTATTGAATTTTCTACTGCATAACACCATGCGTATATCATTTCAATAGGTCCGTCCAATGCTTTGTATTTTTCAACTGTTTCCTGTCTTACCTCCAGTAATAATAAATCTGGTTTAACTGCATTTATAACGTTTTGAATGTCTGCAATAGAATATTTATATTTTTTATTAAAATGTTCATTATGAATTGTTCCTAATATATAAATCTGTTGAAGTCCATCTTCAGTTGTGTATAATAACAAATTATTTTCCTTATTAAAATGCGACATAATTAAAAACTGTATTACACTAACTGCTAATATAATTGCTAAAATGATAATAAAAACAATCCTTAGGATCAACTTGTTGTTTAGTTTTTGTTTTAGTTTAGAAATCATGCGAGTAATTCCCTCCATAATATATGAAATAATTATATATCCCTAAACTTACATGAGCTTCAGGATATTATTAATTTGCCTGCTAAATAGGGCTGTACACAGCAACATCAACTCGGATTGTATCACGAATAACTTCATCTGTAGTACATGCAAGCTCGGCAAGATTACTATGACTGTGAAAAGCATTCTCAAATTTTAAAAAGAGATGTTCTAATTCCAAATTAAAAACAACCGCACGAAAAAACTTATAGTAACACTGTATCACAGGTTGTATTAATATTCAAGTTGTTACTCATTTAGGCCCGGCATTCTAATTTGTCAAACATCTCCAAATAAATGATATAATCAACCAAAAAGGGGGTTGATTATATCATTTATTTGAAGAGGCTGTTGGAACTGGCAACGAAAATTGAAACCAGAGCCAACGAAAACGTTGGCTTTTTGTATTTTAATGGTATATACTACACTTGTACAAAATCATAAGGGCGGTAGGCTTGCACCTCTGAAAGGAGGTGAGGCCATGAGCGTATTCGAGGCTGTATCATTAATGATTAGCTTTGCAACACTCGTTGTCTTAATCCTTAAATTTAAGACAAAAAAATAACCGCCCCTAACCAAGGATCAGCGGTTATTAATATTACATAACGGCAAGCCTTCCGCCTAAGCGGTTTGTACACTGAGAGGATGTTGGAGCATCCTCTCTTTTATTTCTATGCCTATATTTTATCATAAATTTAAAATTTGTAAATGATATATTTTAAGCTAGAAAATACAAAAAGGTGCTGTAGCCTTACGATTTATAAAAATCTTTTTGCTACAACCCCTTTTTTAGCTTATTTTATAAAACAACTCTTGTTCCGCTTTCCCCTTCAATAGCCAAGGCGGCTTTTTCTAAAGCGCCAATAAGTGCAGTACGACCTTTGCCTGTTTCCACAAATGCAATGGCCGCCTCTACTTTTGGCAGCATACTTCCGGGGGCAAAATGACCCTCCTGGCAAAGCTGCTTTGCTTCTTGTACAGTCATCTGCTCAAGTGCCTGTTGGTCGGGCTTGCCCCAGTTTATTGCAACTCTGTCAACGGCCGTAAGAATAAATAAGAAATCTGCCTCAACCAACTCCGCAAGCTTTGCACTGGAAAAGTCCTTGTCAACAACTGCCGGTATGCCTACAAAATCACCTTCGCCATTTTCTATAACAGGTATTCCGCCGCCGCCACAGGCAATTACAACAAAACCGTCGTCAACAAGTGTTGTAGTCGCCGTTTTTTCCACTATGTCCACAGGCTTTGGAGAGGGAACCACACGACGGTATCCTCTTCCGGCATCCTCTTTAAAAACAACTGTTGGGTCCTTTGCCATTGCTGCATCTGCATATTCCTTGTCGTAAAAGTTGCCTATGGGCTTTGTTGGGTTTTTAAATGAAGGGTCGTCTTTATCAACAACCATTTGACTAACAATGGTAACTACCTTTTGGGGTATACCGTTTTTATACGACTCACGCTTAATAGCGTTTTGCAAGTGAAAACCTATATAACCTTGGCTCATTGCGCAGCATTCCGGCAATGCAATTTCCTTAAGCTCGCTTGCTTGCTGGTGGGCAACTGAAAAGGCTTTATTTATCATACCAACCTGAGGGCCGTTGCCATGGCTTATTATTACCTGATGCCCCTTTTTTAAAAGCTCAACTATAGGCTTTGCCGCCTCTTGAACTTGAGCAAGCTGTTCGTCTGGAGAATTTCCCAGTGCGTTTCCACCAAGGGCAATAACTATTCTTGCCATTACTTGATTCCTCCCTTTTCAGCAAAACCAATAAGTGCATCAATAAAGCATTTTTCTGGAGGGCGAACAAGACCTGCTCCAACCTGACCTACTCCTGCCATCTTATGCGCCATACCAGTGTTGATTATAGGAAGTGTGCCAGTGCTTACTACAGCTCTCATATCTATTCCAAGGGCAGAACCTCTGAAATCCAATGGGGGTAAAGAAAATGATGGGTTTTCTGTCACGGTTATATCATACATGCTTGTTGAAAACGCTAACGCATCATCTACTGTCCCGCCTACAAACTGAACAATAGAAGGAGCTGCCGCCATAGCAAACCCACCAATACCCATTGTTTCTGTTATTGCACTGTCCCCAATATCAGGATTTGCGTCATCCTCTGTAAATCCAGGGAAGAACAAGCCCTGTACATATTGGGCAGGGCCTGTAAACCAACAATCAGCATCAAGCCCAGCAACTCTTATACCAAAATCAACGCCGTTTCGAGCCATTGTTGTAACAACAGTGGAATGCTTTGTGCCTTGTGCGGCATCAAGGGAGCATTTGCAGGCAGCCATTGACAAATTCAAATAGTAATGGTCGTTAGCACAAATAAATTCCATTGCATTTAAAGCATGTTCATTTTTGCTTTTCATAAAGTAAGGAGTAAGCTCCTTAATAAATAGAGCCGTAGCCGCTTTGTTTCTGTTGTGGCATTCGTCCCCCATATGCAGCGCTTGTGCAGTTAAACTCTTTAAATCTATACCACCTGTTTCATTTATTATTTCCTTTAAAACAGGGAAAAGCTTCTCTCGAATAAATTTTAGACGCTCAATGACCTCAGTGCTGTTTGCGCCGTAGCGAAGTACCTTTCCGAGTCCTTCGTTTACAGTTGCGTAGCTAAAGTTACCATCTGTTTTGTTTTGGACAACGTGAACAGGCATAGTAGGAGAAATTATTCCCGCCATTGGCCCTACTGCGTTATGCTCATGGCAAGGGGCATAGGCAACTTCTCCGCTTGCTGCCAGTCTTTCGGCTTCCCCATGACTGCTTGCCCAGCCCTCGTAAATAATTGCACCAACTATAGCACCCTGCATAGGGCCGCACATATTGCTGTACTCAATAGGAGGGCCTGCGTGCAAAATCACTTTATTATTAAGCGCAGGAATAACATCCTTTGCCAACGCCATATCTACAAGCACTGGGTGGGCAACTTTTATTTTATCAACTGCTTTTTTGTTTGCCGCATCAATAAGCTCATTATCTTGAAGGCTGTCTAATGCTTCAATAGCCTTAATATTTCCACCGGCAACAGGCTTCCAGTCAACCTGTTGTGCATTCGGCCCT
>CAYWBF010000244.1:0-4634 GCA_964456085.1 uncultured Eubacteriales bacterium | reverse complement strand
ATTAACCCTGTTATATTCATTTTTTTTGTCCGTTTCGTTTGAGCCTGCTATGGAATAAACAGGCTCTTCTTTTGTTTCGTTGTATCTTACGCATAAATATGTATTTTGAAAATCATTGATTTTATCGAAGCCCTCTATTACATTTAGCTTTTTGGTAACTAATTCCTCAATAATAATTTCTCTGCCCAAATAATCAATGGCCATTCCAGCTTGAACGGATATTGTATTTTCGTTTAATGGAACAACTAACATGCCGGTGACTAACCCTGCACCAGTGGTAAGAAAATTATTTATACGACGTTTATCATTCATATATTTTTGCTCATCTTCAAAATCCTTAACAGTCAAAAGCTTTCCGTAAAAATAATTATTCCTTTTATAGGGATAGTATTTTTTATTAAGCATGCCAGATTTTCCTCCATAACTTTAAATCATTGTATTAAAAGGTAGTATAACCTCATCGGTTAGGGTGAACGCCTTTGCCTGGGCAACTACGCTGTTTATCCCCAAGTATGAATGGTCACCCAATATCATGTGCGGGCTTAGTATGACAATATTTGCAAATGTATTGGCAGGCTTAAAAGCATCAACCATACGTTTCAGCTCAACAAGTTTTTTTGTGCTAACGTCCTGTACTAATATATGAAAGGAATAAATGTCGTCTCCAAACAGCTTATTAAAATTACCATCGTAGCCGCTTTCTGCAAAGCTTTCCAAAATTTCAGCAGTTTCAATTATTTTAGGCTTGCACCCTGTACAAAATTCAACCACTGCTGAAATTCCGCCAATGGCTCCTTTTTTGCAATAAAAGTTAAAGCTTGCAAGCAGTAGCTTTTTAAGCTGCTCCTCCGACCATGCATAGGAGTCCTCAACAGATAACCATACTGCTAGGGATTTTAACATCTCACCTGTAGCAACCTCAGGGTCAAGAAACCTTGTAACTGTTTCAATGTCCTCCTGCAAATCATATATTAAAGACTGAAAAATATTTAAAAACCTGTTAAATACAAGTAAATTATTTTCCGGCTTTCTATAAAACTCGGGGAAATAATCAATAATACCGCTCACATCAAAATCAATTCTAATACGACTAACTGTGGGAACGCTGTTGTTAAATACATTCATTTCTATTTTGAAGAAAAAAAACCTTCCCTTAGCCCCAGTTAATAAAAAATCCTTTTGGTTTTTAGTCTCGGCAATCCAGTATTTGTCAAGCAGCAAAAGCTTTTCCGTAATATCAATTTCCTTATTTAGTATAAAATCGTTTAAACTAACTGCCACTCCGTTAACCACCACATAATCTAAATCCGTAGCAAAATAGGATACTAAAATATAACTGTCACCTAGAAGGTTAAGGCTTGCTCGAAATCTATTCCAGCTTGCTTCCTTTTTGCCGCTGTCAAGAGCACATGCTAAATAAACGGATTTTCCCACGCCGTTGTTTATGCTTTCAGGCTTCAATGCCAGCTCCTCATTCAAAATCACGCAATTGTAGAAACATCCATCTGAAAGCAATTCCGAATCTAAAACAAAATACATTTTATCTATCCCTTTCGGGGTATTTTAAGATATAGCAATCTGGCAGAATATTGGTCTTGCAAAACTATATTTGAGCATGTATATCCCTAAGAAAAACCTTAGCGTATGGTGGAATATGCAAATCCCCAAAGCTATTTACCTCACCCTTATGCATTGGCAACTCCAGTCTTAAATAGTTTACACGGGATACATATTCCACATTTTCTATTATTCCGAACAAATCTCCGTGATACAGTATACCTCCTAGCTTGTGGGCTTGCATGTTTTGTAAATACTCGTTAATTATTGATTTTATTTTTCCTACTATATCTACTCCTTCTGTTTTTAGGACAAGCTCAACGTGTACGTCAATAGGAATATATTCCGGTAGCATAACATGTAGCCTGGTTGTTATGAGCTTATATTGTCTTAGCTGTTTTTCTAAATTTATAATGTAGGCAGACATATTGGCTTCTTCCCTTTTTTCAGATGGAAAGTCAACAACCACTGTTAAGGTATGCTCCTCCTTGGATTCCGGATAATTCATCATAAACGGCTTATACAATGGTATAACAGTTGCTTGATTTATTAAAAGACCTTGTGTGGATAAGGCAAACCTTTTATAGTCTAACTCAGTAACAGCTTTTTTAGAGCTTGTCTCAACAGCCTTTGAGGCTCGTTCAAGTATTTTTTCAACCTTCTCCTCATTACACCCGCCATGCGCCTCAATAAAATGAAAAATTTCCATCTTTCCAAAAGCTTTGTCGTAGTCTGCCTCATTAATTAAGAGTTTTTGGATATTACCGCTTTCACCCTTTGTGACAGTTAAAGAGGTTATACAAATATTTTCTATGCCTCTGGCTGGAACCTTTCCGTTTATATTGTTTCCAAATTGTACAAGAAAGTTTTCCGGGTTAAGGTAATAAACCTTGTCCTTTGGTAAGGCTGTATCAAAAGATTCTGTTATGCTCCATGTATGCCATTTATCCGCTCCCTTTACAAAAACCTCCATGGCGTCGCTTAAAATAATATGCTCCTTTAAAAGTCCCTTTATTTCAAAAATTTTATTGGCTATTCCATCACCGGAGCCTAATATTCTGTGGGAATAAAAGCTTTTATTATATAAAACCAGTTTAAACGAAGAAATATTTCTATTGGCTAAAATACTTTTGGCTTTTTCAAAATCCTCTGCCTGCAACTTAAATGTGCCTGTATCTCCGTTTACTACAATGAAAAATGTAATTCCTATATCCTCTGCTGCTGTAAACCCTTCATTATTATAAGCAAAAACCTTAAACAAACCACTATCACTAGCCACGTCGAGTGCCAAATAGGAATCAAAAACCATATTCTCTGCCAGAAATTCTGAATATGTAAACATAAATGATTTACATTTTGTTTCCTGCTGCCTTAAACATAATGCATTAAACCAAAGACTCTGCAGTACAGGAAGCCTGTCAAAGCCGTCCCTAATAAGTCTAACTCTAATTGCATAGCAAGGCTCATAAGCCGGAAGGCTTATTTTTTTATGCTTTCCTTGAAGCTTAAAATTAAAGCAGCCCGAAAACAGTAATCCATAGGTACTGTCCTTAATAATTTCTATATTATGCCAACCTAAGCTGCCTTCATATTCGCCGTAATATTCCCATGCAAGCTCAGAAAGACTTACAAAAGTTTCTTCATTAGTTATAGGGTTTCTTTTTAAATTAAGCTCCTCATAAAGCTGAAAATACAAATGGATAGCTTTGCCTGTAAGCAGCGGTTTATCAAAGGCTATGTAAAACTCCTTGTCCTTGAAGTTTCCACTTTCAAAAATTAGCGTCTGTCTATTAACATTACTTGAGTAGCTGTGAAAGGAAAGCTTTCCACTGACCTTTACGCCCCATGCTTTTATGCTGTTATTTAAGAGAAGACTGCCCTCCCCTGCTTCAAAGCATAGATTATGACATTTAAATTCTGCTCCTTTGGGAATATATGTATCCCTTTCTACTTGTATGCTTACATATGTTTCAGCAGCACAAGCATGTTCTTGGCTAAGTCCCAACAGCTTTAAAAATTTAAAAAGGCTTTTTGATGTAACCTGGTCGATTTCCTCCATTTGCCAACGCTTTAAAACTGATAATGTTTCCAAGAGGGTAATGCCTGGGTCATGAGGCCCCCTTGTTTTCCAACTACCATCATATAAATCAAGCTGCTGCAATGCTTTATCAAAAATTTCCTGTGCCTCAAGATTATTTAAAGTCGGCAGTTTAAGCATGTTATCCCTACTTTATGGTTGCAATGGTCAGAAAATATTTAAGCTTCACTTATACTTATAATTATTTCATGAGCTCCGTTTACCGGCACCGCCCATTGAAAATGGCTTAAGCTAGAAATATCTACGCCTTTGCTTTCATCATTTATTTTTTCAAAGCAGCTAATATAAATATTGGCAATGCTTTTAATTTTTTTTATTTTTTTTATATAGTTATAAATGCTTGCCTTTGTAGGCATTTCGCCTATTTCAAATCCATGGCCATTAAAATTGCCTCTAATAGGGTCAAAGTATTTTTTTAGACCTTCATGTATATCGAAGTACACCCTTTGATAATCGTTGTCGTTTTCAACAGTAACCTCAATAAGTAAAGAGAACTCTATATAACTAACTTCCTTAATATGAATGTTGCCCATAGACATCATAGTCACAGGGGCGAAACGTTCTAGCTCTGCCGCTATGTTTTTTTTAATTCCGCTAAAATAATTTGAGGATTGATTTATAAACTTTGGTAAAACTGTTATTACTATCTCACCAGGCTTTAATTTATAAGCTTCAACGTTATTTTGATAATAGGTAAAAATCTTAACCCTAAAAACATTTCTGTCTGCCTGCTTTGCGATATACGAAAAATCGTCTATAGATACCGCTCTGTTCTGTACCCGTACTAAGCTTGAACATCTTTCTACAGCGTCCTCAAAATCCTCAAAATTAACTCCGCCAATAATAGGCTCTGGATTAAATACCTCTGCAACAAAAGGCACTGAATCTGCGAAACCATTTAACGCTCCTAAGGAGCAATTACCCTTTGAATATGCTACAAGCTTGTACTCCACCCGTATGCTAGGCTTCTTTGAAGAAA
>CAYWBF010000243.1:0-4666 GCA_964456085.1 uncultured Eubacteriales bacterium | reverse complement strand
TGGTTTTGAAATCTTGATTGAGAAAAATCAAATTTGGATTTGTGATTTTCTTTAAATCCATTCAAATTACCCCCTTCAATATTTGTAAACCAACATTACCACATAATTCCTGTATTTTGTGTATTTCATAATTTTTACACAAAAAAATAAAGAGAATGTGTAAATATACACACTCTCTTATCTTGGACTACTTTAAAAATTTAAGCCAAAACTCCTCGCTTAAAAGTCTTACAAGCATCATTAGACCGCTTCTGTCAGTAACGTTATACCCGTTTACCTCTCTAAATTCACCCCAAAAATATAGCTTGTCATCTGCCGCTGAGGCTAATGTATTATCACAAAAGTGGGTTATGCTTACTACATGCATACCCACTTTTTTTGCCTCGTAAATAAGCTGGCACAACCTATCGTTTGAACCTCGTGCACTTATAACTACCAGCAAATCATCCTTTGTACCGTGGCGTACAGCATAAAACATATCATGCACCTGCTGGTAGTACTGCACCTTACATTCAACACATCTTAAATTTTTCCCAAGCATTTCACAAAAATAACTTGAGTCCCCTACCCCGGCAAAAATACTGCAGTTTGCCTCAGCTATAAGTCCTGCAACCTTTTTTATGGAAGTCGTATCTACAATATCCAGCGTTTTCACAATATTTGAAGGCAACTGGGACAAAAGCTGGCTGCTTATTGTAATGTTATCTCCGGAAGGCTTCATCTCATTTATCAATGAGAATTTTAATTCCGAAAAGCCGCTATACCCTAGCTTTTTACAAAACCTCATAACAGCATTAGGCGCAACAAATAAATCCTGAGCAATCCTTTGTATGGACAGCTTTAAAATATCTTCCTTCCGCTTAATTATGTAGTCAGCAATATCATCGTCCGTATCATTAAGCTGAAATTCATAGGTTAAAAGTCTTGTAGAAAAATTCATAGCATCACCTAAGCCTAAAAATTTCTGTAGTTTTTTCTGTGCTTAAGTATACTCAAAATTTGAAAAACATACAATAATTATATTTGCCTTGAAATTATTAAAGCCCCCAGTCAGAAAATCAACTAGAGGCTATTTTTATTAAAACTCCCTATATTCCTCAAGTACCTAATAAAATATTAGAAGCCTGTAGGCCAATTAGGAATAGTTGGATACAGGCTTTTTTCGTTTTTTCAGGAATTGATATTACTATCAAATATACATTAAAAGGATTAATTTACTATTTTCGGGGCAATATATTTCTGTATCCTAGGGAAAATGTTAAAGGAGGAAAACGCATGTTACCCATTACAAACGACAGCGGGTATTATGAAATAAGATTGGAGAGCATTGGCGGTCTTGGTGCCAACCTTGCCTGTAAGATTTTAGGTGAGATTGGGGCGATTTATCTTGGACTTAACAGCGCCGGTTTTTCAAGCTACGGTTCGGAAAAGAGAGGCTCTCCCGTTAAGGGCTTTATTAGGTATGCATCAGGGGACAGGGAGATTAGGATTAATTCACCTATAGAAAAGCCGCACCTGCTTGCCTTGTTTCACCAAGGGCTTATGGGGAAAATCCCCGTAATGGCCGGAGTCACAAAAAACACCTCGGTAGTTATAAACACCCCACTATCCCCGGAGGAAACAAGAAAATTTTTAAAGATGCACGCAGGAAAGCTTTTTTGTATTGATGCCCTTGCTATAGCACAGGAGAGTAAGTCCAGAGTAAATATGGTTATGCTGGGAGCTATTGCTAAGGCAACAGGGTTTATTAGCTTGGAAACCTTAGAGAAGGCTATAGATGAGCTGCTTGGCAAAAAATATCCTGCCGCCCTTCAAGGCAATCTGTCCGGCATACGCAGAGGCTACGAAGTTGCCAACGCCGTAGAGATTGAACAAGAGGAAGGCTATCCTTATATAGAGTATGTGGAGCCAAAGCAGCCATGGGGCTATGACAACGCTCCAATAGGCGGCGTTAATCCCATTTTCGGCAGCACAATCTCAAATGACCTGTCGGCATCAAGAGAGGGCGTTATCCCAGTATTTAAAAAGGAATCCTGTATCCAATGCGGACTGTGCGACTCTACTTGTCCGGATATGGTATATCAGTTTGTACAGGGTGAGTACAAGGGTAAGCCATCTATGGTAAACCTTGGGCCAGACTACCATCACTGTAAGGGCTGTCTAAGATGCGTGGAGGTTTGCCCCACTGATGCCATTACCGAAGGTAAGGAGCGTGAGCACGATATTTCAAAAACCCACGTTCGCAATCAGGCGCTAATAGTGGAAAAACTTGAATTTGAAGAGGTAGGGCCTAACTCCTATATGGAATCGGAATCTATAACAAATTCTTTAAAATAGAGAGTGCTAATAGAAAGGGCTGATACAATGGAACAAAAAATGCTTTTTGAAAGCGGAAATGAGCTTGCGGCATATGCTGCCAAGCAAATTAATTACCATATAATGGGCTACTATCCCATTACCCCCTCTACCCAAATCGCTGAGCATCTGGATTTAATGAAAGCGGATGGCGAGCATGACGTTTTAATGATTCCTGCTGACGGTGAGCATGGCGCTGCCGGTATTTGCTACGGGGCATCTACAGGGGGCGGCAGAGTTTTTAATGCCACCAGTGCAAATGGCTTGCTTTTTGCCTTGGAGCAGCTTCCTGTGCAATCGGGCACACGATTCCCTATGGTAATGAATATTGCCTGCCGTACTGTGTCTGGGCCATTGTCCATAAAGGGTGACCATAGCGATATTATGTATACCTTAAATACAGGCTGGATTATTTTATACGCCAAGGATCCACAGGCGGTGTATGACATGAATATTTGCGCCTTAAAAATTGCGGAAAAGGTTATGCTTCCCGTAATAGTAGGGTTCGACGGATTTTTTACCTCCCACCAAAAAAGGCGTGTGCAGGTTTTTGCAAAGGATGAAGATGTAAGAAAGTTTGTAGGTGAATACAAGCCCCAATATAACATACTGGACGTTAAAAATCCCATCTCCGTAGGCTCTTACATGAACGAGCCTGATCTTTTAAACAATAAATATCAGCTTCACCTAGCCATGGACGAAGCAAAAACGGCTATAAGCCTAGTTTTTGATGAGTTCTATAAAGCCTCCGGCAGACGATACGAGGCTACCCAGTCTTACAAAACCGACGATGCAGAGGTAGTTATGCTTATACTTGGCTCTGCCTACGATACTGCTTGTCAATCCTGTGATGTTCTTCGACAGGAGGGTAAGCAGGTTGGAGTATTTTCAATTAACGTACTGCGCCCATGGTTTCCGGAGGCAGTATACGATATATGTAAAAACGCCAAGGTGATTATCGTATGCGACAGACAGGACAGCTACGGCGCAGGTGGCGGAAATCTTTCCATTGAGCTTAAAGCTAGCTTGCAGCAGTTTGGTAGCAGCATAAAGGTTATTTCAAGGGTTTATGGCCTAAGCGGCAGGGATTTTTACCTTGAGGACGGCGTGGAGCTGTTTAATCTTGGGTTTAAGGCAATGGAGCAGGAGGTTGGGCGGTTTGACTACTTCGGCCACTATTTAGGCAAGAAGGAGTTTTCACCTACACAGTATTTCAAACCTGTTAACAGCGAAAACGCTTCCCCAGGTGTGACCACTACAGAATATAATGAAGAAACAGGTACAGTTTCCGTAAAAGGTGGAATCATTAAAGAAACCACTAAAATTCCTAGGCGGCTTATGGCTGGTCATGGGGCGTGTCCGGGTTGTGGTATTCCTGTAAACATTAATCTGCTCCTTAAGGGTATAGAGGGCAATGTGGTTCTGTTATTCCATACAGGCTGCGGCATGGTTGTAACCACTTGCTACCCCAAAACCTCCTTCACTGTCCCATATCTTCACAACCTATTCCAAAACGGGGCGGCAACCCTCTCTGGCTTAGTGGAAATGTATCACCAGAAGCAAAAGCGTGGGGAAATGGACCAGGGTGACATTACCTTTATTATGGTTTCCGGTGACGGCGGCTTTGACATAGGCATGGGGCCTTCCATTGGTGCGGCGTTACGAAACCACCATATGATAATTTTTGAGTATGACAACTCCGGTTACATGAATACAGGGTATCAGCTATCATACTCCACTCCTCTAGGCGCAAAAACCTCCACCTCCCATGTAGGGGTTAACCAAGCCGGAAAAATCAACTTCCACAAGGACACAGCACAAATAATGGCGGCCACAAACATTCCTTATGTAGCCACAGTATCGGAGTCCATACCCACCGACTTCATAAAAAAAGCCGCAAAGGCGGCAGAATATGCAAAGCGCTCCGGGCTTGCATATTTAAAAGCACTTTCAGCATGTCCACTTAACTGGGGTGACATTCCAAGGTTTGAAAGGCAGGTTATAGAAGCCGGGGTTAACTGCTGCTATCACCCGCTTTACGAAATTGAAAACGGCATAACCCACATCAGCTATAATCCCGAGGAAAAAAATAAAAAGGTGCCCGTAAGAAACTGGTTTGAAATGATGGGAAGAACCAAGCATTTACTAGGTTATAAGTACGGGCACATTATGGATTCTATACAAACAGAGGTAGACAGACGCTGGGAGAGGCTAAAAGCACGAGATGCTTCAGAGCTTTTATAATTAACTGCATTTCAAGACCTGGGGGGGGGGGGGGGGGGGGGGGGGGGGGGGGGGGGGGGGGGGGGGG